>JAOUKG010000229.1 GCA_029882725.1 Cyclobacteriaceae bacterium | reverse complement strand
TATTTCGGAGTTAAATGAAGTTTTGGAAAAAGGTCTATCAGAAAGTTTTCTCGTTCAGCCAGAAAACCCAATTGCTTTTAGATATTATGCAAATGCTAATCAAGTGCCTCAATACGGAATTTCCGGGGTTAATTTTATCTTTAATCTTTCAAAAGAAAGTCCCGTAAGAATTGAAATAAGATCTGAAAAAGATGATTTGGTAAATGTTTTTGAAAGTAATCAAATCTCAGGTAATGGAGAAACAACTATTTCCATGGCCACAGGTTTTTCTTTTAGAAATATGGGACCTTCGCCGCAAGGAAAAAAAGGAGTTAACTCATTTACCTGGACAATGGAGCATTATGGAGCCTGGAATGCCAATAGTTCCCGAAATGGTTTAGGAGGCCCCAATGTTGCTCCGGGAAAATACAAAGTACGGATTATTGCGGGTGAATTTAACCAAGATGCAGAATTTGAAGTCCTGGCTGATCCAAGAGTTTTAGAGGCTGGTACCACTTTGAAAGATTTGAAAGAACAAGAAGAATTTAATCTGAAAATACGACAGTTGCTCAGTGAAGTGCAATTCATGTCCTACACTATTGAGCAAAACCTTGAGAATAAAAAACTGAATAAAAAGAAAAGAGGTCGATTAGAACTCCTGCAACAACAATTAGTAACAGCCGAAGGAACTTACATGACTCCCATGCTAATTGCTCAGGTTCGATATTTAAATAGTATGCTAAACCGTGCAGATCAAAAGCCTGGTAAAGATGCTTATGACAGGTTTGATGAATTAAGAAAAAAAGCAGATGATATTCGCTTACTTCTTAATAAAGAGATCAATTTAAACCTTAATGAAATTGAGCAATAT
This sequence comes from Cyclobacteriaceae bacterium, assembly GCA_029882725.1. Lineage (GTDB taxonomy): Bacteria > Bacteroidota > Bacteroidia > Cytophagales > Cyclobacteriaceae > JAHEMU01. The sequence continues at coordinate 4,724 of JAOUKG010000229.1, read as the reverse complement.
TAAAACCTAACATAGAGACGCGGTGCATCGGGGGAGGCGCAATGAATTGCGTCTCTACGGTTAGGTTTAATTAAATCAACGAAAATGCATGAAAAACCAGGAGATAAATCCTGTTATTCATAAAAATGTTATTTGTTATTGCTTCCCAAATACATTTAATCCTTTAAATGCATCTTCAATAAATAGTACTCCACCATATTCACCAATTACAGTTCCTCCCTTATATTTTAATTCAGGGGTCTTTGTTTGAATGTCTATTTGGTAGATAAAGTTATCGCTTGAGCCTAAATACAATTTGTTGCCAGAAATATAAGGTTTAGAATAAAATCCCCTTTCAGTAATTTTTTTACTCCAAAGTAAATCTCCCGAATTTTTATTCAAAACAAATAAATACCCAGAGTCTCCTTCATAATAAATTGCATCTCCTTCCATTATACATTTGCTATAAAACTTAAATGAAGGTTGTCTTAATTCATTTGGGTCTCTGAATTTCCATTTTTCACTTCCGTCTTTCAAAGAATAAGCAATCAATCCTCCTTGTTCATCAACCACAACCATATCACCAAACACGAATACCTTACTCCAATTTAAGTTGCCTGAAGCCACGTGTTTGCTCCAGGAAACATTTCCACTCTCAGTATTTAAAACCACAATAGAATCTCTTACGGCATAAATCAAATTATCTATAGTAACTGAAACATTTTTACCGCCTTTCTTTTTCTTTTCTTTTTTAGCATTAGGGTAAACTGTTTTAGTAAAGGAATAGGAACCACTTTCAATAAAGACTACAGGTGATACCGTCTTCCTTTTCCAAAGATCTTCTCCAGTAGATAAATTCAAGGCACATAAATTTCTATCGAAACCTTCTTTTAATTCACAAAAAACTTTATCTGTTGTTACAAATGGAGTCCCGTTTGGTCCTGTATTTTCTTTTTTCCACTCCACATTTCCAGTTGTAAGATCTATTTTCATAAAACTAACACCACTTTTGCCTGCATAAATTTTATTCTCTGAAACTGAATAAGAAAATGGAGCAAACGATTCAGGCACATTCTCTACTTTCCATAGTTCATTCCCTTTATCAACACTCAAAGAGAATATAGTGCCTTCTTTATCCGAAGCAATTATACCAGCATCTGAACCCGACAGCAAATAATTGTACCCGTAGGTGCTCATATCCAATGGATGACTCCATTTTAATTCGCCATTCTTTCCATTATAATACTCAAGAACATTTTCTCCTCCTTTTTCCTGAGCAATTAATACGTCCGAATAATATACATATGCCTTGTTGAATCTGGTATTTATATTCCACAAGCTTTCTTTCACTTCCGGGATTATAGGATCAATACCGTTATTTTCAAGCATTTTTTGAAAAGATTGCTTAGCAGCTAAAACTTCGTTTTGATAATCAAAAAGAGGTTTATCTGAGTTGATTTTGATGGATGGAACCTCTTTTACACCATAGGTTTTTTCAATAAATTGAGACAACCACACCTGACTTGGTGTATCGATCATACCAGCATTTAATTTTGCCTGATCTTCCCAAAACATACTTTGTTTTGATAACTCCTCAAATGCAAATGCAAAATCATTTCCATCAAATGACAAGGTGGGATAGCCTTCTTTTGAGGTAGTGAAGGCCGCCTTACCATTTACTATATTTCCAGAAACGTTAAATGACTTTTCAGACGACATATCTTTAAAAAAGGGCAAAATCATATCGCCTTCTTTCTGAAAAGATTCCTGCTCCTGAATAGCCCGTTTTTTAATTTCTTCCTGCGATAATTCCGTTTTTACAGACTGTTTTTTTCCTATAAATGGTTGAATACTTAAAAGATTATTAGAATAAATAATAGTTTCGGGAGTGGATAAATTATGTATTTTCACCAGATTGATGTCCGAAAAATAACCAGTTACTATCATGGTAACCAATCCGTCTTCATCTAAAGAATATTCTAAACCAGACCAAGTCTCTATACCCTGTGATTCCTCAAAAACATCCCTGATTGATTTTCTGGCTTTTTCAATTGCTGATTGATTATCAGCCCCTTCTGAAATATTAAAAACTGCTTCCATCAACACTTTACCACTACCATCGGGGTTAATAGTGAAAATTTGTTTTATGTGAAAACAACCTGTAAGCAGTAATAAAGCAACGAGAACGGGAAAGGTGTATAATTTCTTCATTTGATTATTTTTTCTGAAAAGTAATCAAATTCATAAAGAAATCAATATTTCAACTGCAGTTGATTTATTTTGTAAGTTACCATTACACATAAAATTACCTCTTTTTCTTTTTTACAGGCTCATTCATCAATGCTCTCCAATCGGGTAATTTTTCTTTGGATATTTCCAGAGTATGTTGATATTGGTTATTGGAAATTTCCATTCGTTGTACAGGTTTCCCTAAATTCTGTTCAATTATTTCCAAAATCTCTTTTTCTTCGGTACTGCAGAACGAAATTGCTTTTCCTTTTTGATCCCCCCTACCCGTACGACCCACTCTGTGCACATAATTTTCTGAGCTATCGGGCAAATCATAATTAATAACAAAATCCACGTTTGGAATGTCAACACCTCGTGCACTTACATCGGTAGCAATGAGTACTTTTAATAAGCCCGACCTGAAGTTGTTCATAGTAGCTTCCCTTTCGTTCTGGAGTTTATCACTATGGATTGTATCCGAAACCAAATCCACCCTATCCAGTGCCTTTTTCACCCTTTCCGCCCTGACTTTGGTACGCACAAAAATAAGAAGCTTACTTTCAGGATTGTTTCTAATCATATTTTCAAGAAAAAATCGTTTGTCGTCCATTTCAATAAAGGCAACAGCATGATCTATATTTTTTGCAACAGGATCTTTCGGGGAAACTTGAATTCGAATAGCATTGGTTACTAAAGAATAAGCTAGTTTTTTAATTTTTTCATTAATAGTCGCCGAAAAAAATAATGTTTGACGTTTTTTTGGCAGATGCCTCATTAGGTCACGAATATCCTTTATAAAACCTAAATCCAGCATATGGTCGGCCTCATCGAGCACCAAAATCTCCACTCTTTTCAGATCCAATGCTCCCTGGCTCACCAAGTCAAATAGTCTGCCCGGAGTGGCCACCAATACATCTACCCCTTTGTTTAACTTTTCTTTCTGAGGATCCTGATCAACACCACCGTGGATACTGAAGCTGGTAATGGGTGTGTGTTTTCCTAGAGTTTTGAAAACCTCTTCTGTTTGCAACGCCAATTCATGAGTTGGAGTCATAACCAGACACTTTACACCATCAGGTCTTCCTTTTATTTTTCTTTTTTGAAGAGTATTCAATATTGGAATTGCAAAGGCGGCAGTCTTGCCAGTGCCTGTTTGAGCAATGGCCAGCACATCTTCTCCCTTAAGAATGGCTGGAATTGATTTAAACTGTATATCGGTAGGCTTTTTATAGCCTAGTTTGGCGATATTTTTCTTTATTTCTTCAGAAATATTGTACTCATGAAATTTCATGGTACAAAGATAGGGTTTAATTGATAATTGATAATTGATAATTGAAAATGGATAATGGATAATGGATAATGGGCATCAATTTTATTTGGTGGGTAAAGGTTACATAGTGGTTATTTATACTTTATTGAATTGATGACTGCTTCGATGTGTTTGTGAATTTGGGGATACAAAACATTTACTTGTAAATTTAGAGACATAAAACACTTGCTTGTGATTTTATAGACACAAAGCATTGTGTCTCTACGGGGACATTTCGTATATTTATATAAATGCAAAATTTTTGTTCTTTTTTATAAAAAATTACATCATGGCCAACTTTTTTATTTATTCTTTAACTCATGAAAAATCTATTTAGACTATGGGTTTTTATGATCTTTTATTTGTGTTCCTTTTCAGGATACGGACAAGGGGGAACATTTTTAGGAGGGACATTTTCAGCGGGAATCACCCTACACAAAAGCGCTGGATTTTATTTCGAAAATGGGGTTTCGGCACAATATAGTTCTGAATCAATCCTTAATAATAAATTACTTCTCGGATTACATCTGGTAAATAGTCGCCTTGGAACTGCTTTTCAAAGCAATGCCGTAAAACAAGGACGAATTTATTTATCCGGGCATTACCGGTTTTTAAGCAAGAAAAGTTTAAATATCCTCACTGGAGTCAATACTGGTTGGTTTCATGCTAATTATGAATCTGATTTATTCAAAGACCTCACCAACAACAGTATGATTTTGGCTGCCGATTTAGGTTTACAATACACTGTCGTTGAAAAATTAACCACACGGACAACCCTTGGTTACAACCTTATTTCCGGGAACGGAGAATCCGGGGCCGGAACCCTTTACCCTGTTTTTTATCAATTTACGCTATTATGGAACTTTTCAAAATAATGAACAAATCATTTTCTATAGCCCTATTGATCTTAATTACCTCTTGTGGGGGTACTCCAGAAATAACTGCCGACATGTTGGATGGAGATGTACTTTTTGATCCCTCCTTATATAACCCCAATCAGTATTTGGTTTCTTATGCAAACCCAACCCCCGATGCCCTTCAGGCACAAACCCCTGTTCTGATTGTTACTCATGGTTATACAGCAACTACTTTTGAATGGGATGAGTTTCGCAATTGGAATAATGCCAATGGCAACCAGTTTTTGTTAAGTCAGGTATTATTAGGAGGTCACGGAAGGACCTATGAAGAATTCAAGAATTCAACATGG
>JAOUKG010000227.1 GCA_029882725.1 Cyclobacteriaceae bacterium | reverse complement strand
CCAGTGAATTACTATTCGACTTAATGGTTGAAATGGGTGAAACTGATCTTATTGATGCTGATATTGCCAACTGTTTATATTCTGGCATCATGACAGATACCGGAAATTTCAAACACCCCAATGTAACTCCCAATGTATTCAAAATATGTGGAGAACTCCTTAGTTTGGGAGCCGATACAGCTTTTGTTGCTAGAAGTATTTATGACAACAGTTCGCTGGATAAGCTAAAGTTATTAGGTTTTTCACTTAAAGAAAGGCTTGTGGTTTTACCTGAATTATCAGCGGCCTATATTACCCTATCGTCAAAAGATTTGGAAGATTTCAACTCCCAGACAGGTGATACAGAAGGTCTTGTAAATTATGCCTTATCTGTAAAAGGTGTAAATCTGGCAGCTCTTTTCATGGAAAGAAAAGGATTTGTAAAAATGTCTTTTCGCTCTGTAGGGGATATTTCTGTAAACGCCATGGCTAGAAAATATTTTAATGGAGGAGGACATAAAAATGCAGCCGGAGGCCAAACAGAAGATACTTTGGAAAAAACATTAAATCTATTTCTGAAGGTACTTCCTGAATTTACAATGGAAATGAATTTATAAATATTTCATACCTTCATGCGAAATAACCTATCGAATAAATTGAATTGATTACAATACAAACTTTAAAATAAAACTAGAAATTACATAAAATGAAAAAAATACTATACCCCATATTGTTGGTTTTCGCTTTAGCTGCATGCAAAAGTGGGCCAGAGTTTCAAAAATCTAAGTCAGGAAAATATGAATTTACCTATATCAAAGATTCTATTGGCGATGCTGCAAAGCCTGATGAAATATTAATTATACACCTTATCGGAAAAGACAGCAATGATTCTGTTTGGTTCGACAACAAACCCATGGTAGTTAAAAAAGACACTGCCGCATGGGGTAGAGGAGAGCAAGGATTTTTTGAAATTTTCGATGGTGTTTCTGCCGGTGATAGTCTTCAACTTACTGTTGAAACCAAATTGTTTTTTGAAGAATCTGTAGGTATGCCAGCTCCACCTGAAGCAGACAGTATCCCCTCATTCACATTTAATATTGGTGTTTTAGCCGTTGTAGACTATGAAGGGTACATTCAGTATATGGAAAAAATGACAGAAGACAAGCTGAAAGAAGAAATGGGTGCCGATTACGTTACACCTGAAGAGCAAGGAGCAATGGATGAAAAGTTAATCACCCAATATATTGAAGAGAACGGCATTGAAGCCAATCGTACAGAAGAGGGTGTTTATGTAGCCATTACTACTCCGGGAGAAGGTGAAAATGCAACTTCAGGACAAACTATTACGGCCAATTACACAGGTTATCTTTTAAACAAAATGTACTTTGACACTTCCATTGAGGCTGTAGCCAAAGAAAATGAGCTTTTCACCCCGGGAAGACCTTATGAACCACTTTCGTTTGTTATAGACGAAGGTAGAGTTATACAAGGGTGGCATTTAGCCTTTAAAGAAATAAACAAAGGCGCAAAGGCAACTATCTTTATCCCTTCATCGTTTGGTTATGGAAGAAACCGTGCGGGAGATATGATTCCCCCAAATAGTGTTCTTATTTTTGATGTTGAAGTAATAGATATTCAGTAGTATTATGAAAAGAGTTTTAATTTTTTGCACAGCAGCCTTAATGATGTTAGCCTGTAAAAAAGAAGATTGTTCAACACCTTCTTTCACTGTAGATCAGCAGCAACTGGCCGACGATATCATTCTGATTGACCAATACCTTGCAGACAACGGTATTACAGCCGAAGTACACAATACAGGTATACGATATGAAATCGTGAAGCCAGGTACAGGCATTAAACCAGACAATTGCAGTAAAGTATATGTAAGATACAGAGGCGAATTTCTGGACGGAACTATTTTCGAGGAAACGCCACTCAATACACCCTTACCTGAATTCGTTTTAGGTTCTTTAGTGTCCGGGTGGCAAGTTGGAATCCCCTTAATAAAAGAGCAAGGTGAAATTAATTTGTACATTCCTTCAGGTTATGCCTACGGACCTACTGGTTCAGGCTCAACTATTCCAGCAAACACACCTTTGATCTTTAATATTGAACTTTTTGGTGTGGTAAACCCACTTTAATTGATCTTAATTAATGAAAATGAAAATTTGTTTTGCCACGCATAACCAAAACAAATTCAATGAAATCAACTCAAAACCAGGTAATGATTTTGAGTTGATTTCATTACATGATTTGAATGTTATTGATGAGATTCCGGAAACTGGTTCAACTTTGGAAGAAAATAGCCTGATAAAGGCCGAATACATTTATCTTAACTTCGACACCCCTGTTTTTTCAGACGACTCAGGTTTGGAGGTAGATGCACTCCAGGGAGCTCCGGGTGTTTTTTCTGCACGGTATGCTGGTTTCCCTAAAAATGATCTAAAAAACCTCGAATTACTTCTTGATAATATGAAGGGAGTAAAAAACAGGACTGCACGTTTTAAAACAGTTATTACTCTTATCATTGATGGTGAAACCCATCAGTTCACCGGAGTTGTGGAGGGGCACATTGCGCACAGCCCTTCCGGGGAAAGTGGTTTTGGTTACGACCCCATTTTTATCCCCAAAGGCCATAACATAACTTTTGCTCAAATGTCAATGACTAAAAAAAACTCTATGAGCCATAGATCCCGGGCATTTGACAAACTATTAGCCTATCTTAATATACATTATTGAACAAAAAACGGCACATCATTGGGATTACAGGAGGTTCTGGCTCTGGCAAAACCCAGATTGTAAGTGCTTTGTTAAAAAAATTTGATCCCGGGATTGTCGCATTTATCTCTCAGGATAATTATTATTTAAACCGTGATTCCCAACCTGTTGACGAAAATGGGATAAAGAATTTTGATACGCTTAATTCCATTGATTTTAATTCAATGAGTAGTGACATCGACAAAATGATTAAAGGAGTTTCAATAAAACAAAAACTTTACACATTTAACAACCCAATAGTACCTGAATCATGGATGGAAGTTCACCCGGCACCCATTATTATACTTGAAGGTTTGTTTGTACTCTCCAAGACAGAGATTTTATCAAAAATTGATTACAAGGTTTTTATTGATGTTCCTGAAATGCAGCGACTAAGAAGACGTATTAAAAGGGACAATATTGAACGAGGGTATGATATTTCAGATGTGGTGTACCGTTTTGACAACCATGTTACTCCTGCTCACAACAACTTTATTGAACCTTGCAAATCCATTGCAGATTTAATTATTTATAACTCAACAAGCATTGAAAAGTCTGTAGAGCAGTTATTTAACGCAATAAAAATGCGAATTGATTTTTGAATTAGAGTATATTACTTAAATTCGTGCCTCTTTTTGAACGACATGACAAGAAAAAGTCAATTTGTATGGGTTTTTGCTGGAATAATGGCTGCCATTTTAATCTTGGTAAGCCAATCAGGGTACTATTACTTCAAAAACGAAACTCAACAAAAAGTATTTAAATCTGAGAAACAGGACGAAAACAAGTCTTCGGAACGCAATGACCTTTTATTTCAGGCAAATGATGCTGTTGCCCAGGTAGTTCAGTTCAGCTTTGGACATGTCCTTCATTTCATTTATTCCATACCACATGTGGTTACTATAACCATACCCATTTTAGACCCGGGGGATATTATTCCTGTAAAAGTATATATGGAAACTCTGCTCCAAAAAATCATATCCCCTAATGCGCCGTAACTGAAATTACTTTCCGCATTAGAAATACATTGATTACACATTAAAATAAAATTTACTTACGATGAAAAATAAAAGCTCGGTAATAGTTCTTACCCTAGTTATTACGGTTTTGTGTCTCTACTACCTCTCTTTCACATTTGTGAGCAGGGGAATTCAGGAAGACGCAAGACTTTATGCCACTGATCAGGAAACCGGAAGGGTTTCTGATTACATGAAACAGGATTATTTGGATTCAATTTGGAACCTACCTGTTTATTCTCTTTTTGGAATGGAATATACCTACAAAGAAATTAAGGACACAGAGTTAAGCTTTGGTCTTGATTTACAAGGAGGTATGCATGTTGTACTCGAAGTATCCCCTGTTGATATTTTGAAAGGTTTAAGTGGAAACAACGAAGATCCTGAGTTTCTGGCTGCATTGGGCAAAGCTCAAGAAATGCAGAAATCATCACAGGAAACCTACCTGGATCTGTTTATTCAAGCATACACTGAGGAAAGTGGTGGAAAATCATTGGCCAACATATTTGCAACTGCAGCTAATAGGGAAAGAATAAGCAGTTCAAATACAAATCAAGAAGTATTGGCAGTATTACAGGAAGAGGTGGCCGATGCAATTGACCGTTCGGAAATTATCCTGAGAACCAGGGTTGATCAGTTTGGAACTTCTCAACCGAACATTCAAAGGTTGCCAGGAACCGGACGAATTCAAATTGAAATACCAGGAGCTGAAAATCCTGAAAGAGTAAGGAAATTGTTACAAGGAGTGGCAAAACTTGAATTCTGGGAAGTTGCCGAAATCCAGGAAATCAATGCTTTACAGGCAATAAATCAAAAGCTCTCCCAGGAATCTGCTGAAAAAGGCCCTGAACTTTCTGAATTGGAAACTGATACTGAAGAAAGTGATGTTGATGTTTTAGCTAACCTTTCAGGTCAGGATTCTTCAGATTCTTTAGCCACAAGTGGTGAAGATTCTGCTGAAGTAAACAAGGCCTTAAAAGACAGCGTTCAAAATTTACTCGATAGCCTTACTCGTCCTAATATATCACCCTTATTATCTCTGTCTATACCCATGGGATACTACTCCTATTCAGTATCAGACACAAGTACTATAGGGCGTATTTTGAGAAGAGAAGATATTCAGAGTATGTTACCACGAAACATTAAGTTTTTCTGGCAACACAAAGCTACCGTTACACCCAATGGAGAAGAGATTATTCAATTGAATTTTGTTCGATCCAAAAAAGGGGGGAAACCACTTTTAGAAGGAGATGTAATAACTGATGCCCGCGCAGATATAGATCAGTATGGCAAACCAGCAGTAAGTATGAGAATGGATGCCATTGGTTCAAAAAAATGGCAGAGCATTACCAGGGAAGCTGCTGCTAAGCCAAGAGGCAGAATAGCCATTGTACTTGATGATTATGTGTATTCAGCGCCGGGAGTTGATAATGAAATACCCAACGGGAACAGTATTATAACCGGTAATTTTACTACTGAAGAAGTAAGAGACCTTGCGAACATATTAAAAGCCGGTAGTTTACCAGCACCAACCCGAATTGTTGAAGAAGCCATTGTTGGACCTACCTTAGGTAAAGTAGCTCAAAACCAGGGCTTCTTGTCAATATTTAGTGGTTTAGCCATAGTAGTGCTTTTTATGGTGGCTTACTACTCCAAAGGAGGGTTAATTGCCAATCTTGCCCTATTATTCAACATCTTCTTCATTTTGGGTATTTTAGCCAATAAGAATGCGGCTCTTACTTTACCCGGTATTGCTGGTATCGTACTTACCATTGGTATGTCTATTGATGCCAACGTACTTATTTTTGAGAGAATCAGGGAAGAAATGAGAAGAG
>JAOUKG010000226.1 GCA_029882725.1 Cyclobacteriaceae bacterium | reverse complement strand
TTACTTGATTAGGTAAATTTCATGATTTCATTTTTATCTCTTTTAGTATTCTCATAACCTCTGTTTGATGTTGAGCTGATTTAATGTTTGGAAAAACCAGAATTTGAACTTGTTCCTTAGGTTTATTAACTAAGGCCAGGGCTTTCTTGGATGCGCTATTTAGTGAAATTAAAACCATATCATTAGATAACTGATTTACTGATTCAATATCATAAGTAACATCTCTATTCGCCAATATTTTACTTTCCAAATTTTCAATATCCGTAATTTTAAAAATATGAGAATTTGATAGACTGAATGTTTTTCCCAGTTGAAAAAAGTCCTCTATGCTTGAGACTTCTGCATTTGATATACTATTCAGTAAATTATTGTTTTCTGATTGATTGTATCTTCGGACGAAGTATACGATTAAAACAATATTTATTAAAAGAAATAAGGCAGCAAAAACAAATACGGTGAAATTTACACCCGATGAAACACTTCGAACAAAGTGATAAACTATTGGCATACCGAAAACGGCTAACAGACTTAGAGCAATTGTGTATGTAATATCTTTAAGTCTAAACCATTCCACCACAATAAAAGGTATATAAACTATACCCAATAAAATAAAGAGTCTTTGAGGGAAGGAAACTCTCATAAATTCCAAAATCGGAGTGGCTACCATGGCCAGAACGGTGAAAACTATGAAAATAGTAATATCCTGACCATTCCTTCTGTAATTGTATTTCATTTGATTCATTGATTAATTTTTGTAATCTGCAATAATAGATCCTACCTCTTTAAACGATATTAAAGGCGTGGATTCCTTGAATTTTGAATGACATAACTCCCAAAATCCATTTATAACTTCGAAGGAAAATCCTTGATGTATCTTCCAAACTTGAGCTAAAGCTACGTTTGATTACAAGTTTAATAAAAAAATACAAAAGTGTAGTCGTGCGGGATTTAAATGTGATAATTTCCATACCCACCTACCCTCGTAGCCAATATTACCTGCTGATATTCAACAATTTTATAATTCATAATACTGTTATAACCAATTCTTCTTTTGTTTTGGCCACTTAAACATAAATATTGAATTCTTTTTCCCATATTATCATACTATCATCAAAAGAAAAAGTATAATCATCGTAATTATCATTAGTGAGCCTTTTTTCATTTAATGAGGCTGTATAGATTGTAAACAGTTCAGCATTGTTCCAAGATTGGTCTCATCTGATATAAACATATTCGTCTTTGCTTGAATACCATTTAGCTTGTTGTGCATTATTTAAGAGCAGAATTCTCCGTTTACAGTCATTTGTTATTCTACAAACATTAAATACTCACGGGGTACATCTAATAGTTCCTGGTAACACCAACTGTTGGGGCAATCATCGTTAAAATAAGAATGATCTGCGATTCTAATTGTAATGTAATCTTTACCCTGATCTGTACCTTGGTAAACCTCACCAACATTAAAAGTTTTTTCAGTTATTCCAACAATACCTCCAACTGTAATAGTAGTAGTGTATTCTTTAATAAATTCAAATGTGCCATGAATTGCTATGGTGTTTTTTTGACATCCAAATAAAGTCGAAAATAATATTAAATAAAAGATATACTTTGTTTTCATAACTATTAATAAAATAACTATTAATAAAACAGACACGAACTACAATAATTAAGTTGTATCAGACTTATACTGTTATTTGATTATATTGAATTTATCAGTTTCTGAATCAGAGCAATTATTTACAAAATCTATATTTCTTGTTTCTGATTATATAATTGTGGTTTTCTAATGTAAGAAGCAAATATCGTCGCCATTACAATTAAAATAGCTACCTCATAGGGTTTACCCTTGTATATATGAATAAACACTATAAAAGTCATATAAAGAGCTAAAAGAGTAGTTCCTATTAGTATTGTTTTATTGTACAAGAATAATGCTGTTGAAACCAAAAGAAATATTCCGGTAGCGATCATTATACTACTATTAACTACAATTTTACCCGTTTGATTTGAGTCGAAGATTTTATCCAAAGCGTTTGGAACATAAAACAGTGTAATTATCACTGAAGGCAACCAGATCAATAATATTCGTAAAATTTTATACATTTTTATTTATTAATAATTATTCGGTTCGTTTTAAATGTTTGCTAAACCTGCTTTGAAGTCCATAGCCACTGTGTGTATGCGTTAAATTTTGTGTGTTATGTTTTTTTAAATCTTTCTTACATTCATTAATTTCTGCTTTTTTGTATATTCAACCTATTTATAACTTAAATACTTTTCGTTTTTACTCATTAATTTAAGGGCACTCCGATTGCCTTGTCCTCTGGATGGACATCCGGATCTGCTCCTTCCCACAACTGTTGCTTTTTTATTTCTCCCCTTACTGAAAGGACTGGACAGAAAATACGATAAGGCGTTGATATCGTTACAAATTCCGTTGGCATTAACCTCCCTTTCTAGTGTTTTGAATCACGGATTTTCACGGAATGCACACGAAATTTCACGGAGAGGCCTTTTATATACTATATACCTCTGTAATGTCAATCCCTGGGTGTTGTGTAAGTTGTTATGAATTGATGCGTTGGTATTATCAGAAAAGGCAACCTCAAATTCAGTGAATTTTTAGCAAAGAGTGGGCTTGTAGAAGACCCATTAGACTCTGGTTTTATTCATAAAACTTCATCCACCAGACCTTATGCCAAGACTCATACTTGTCAATACTTATAGGTTTCTCTTGAAGGTCAAGCAGCTTATAATTGTTAGCCTGTAATCTTATTTGGGCTCCACCAACTTTGTCATAGCCGTTACAATGAAAAATATAATCTCCGTCTTTGGTTGTTTCAAATCTTTGAATGTCTAAATCTAATTTTACAATTGTTTTTAAGTCATTTGTTATTCTGTAGATACTATTTTGTTGTCCTAGAGAATTTGCATCACCTGTGTGTTCAAAATATTTACATTCTGTTATTTGTCCATCTTTTAATTCAACTTTAATTTTGAAGTCATACTCTCCCCACAGCTCACCCCAAGGAATTCTTAATGTCATTAATAAACCCTCAGTTTTGGTTTCAAGTCCTACTATATCAAAGTCGTGAAAGGTCGAAAATAATTCCTGTAAACTCATATTGTTGCTGTCCGTTTGAACGTATTGGCTACAACTCCTGCGCATGAAGCGGGTGGAGATCCTTTGAAAGACAAACCTCCGGAAACCCACCGAAGCCCAAGACAATACCCTTTAAATTTTGTATCATTTAAAAGGAACCAAATTTGTGTATCCATGTCCTTTATTTTGTGTTACAATTGTAATTAAGCTAAAAGTTTACTTGTTTTTATATATAATATCACAGCTGTCCAAAATAAATTTTGGGCAGCTGCGATATTATTAATCATCTTCTATGTTGGGATAGGTTATGGAATAATTAACATCCTCAACACCAACAATAAACCCATTGGCTAAAAAAGTATTGCCAACAGAAAGTTTTGTAATTGTATAAGTTTCAAAATGCCCTTCTAATTCAAAAATTTTGATTAATTTCTTTTTACCGGAAAAGGTCAGAAAGATATCTCCTGTTTTTATTAAACTGTAATCACTGAATCCATTGTATTGGGAAGAACCCTTAGGATAACTTGAAGCCCAACTATTGTTTGCTAATAAAAATGGGTGATCTCTTGTTGAAATTATATGAGAACCATCTTCAAAAACATATTTCACCATATTATGATGGACTTTATACTGTAATTCTTTAATTTCAGAAACACTAAAACTTCCTTTTTGAGGATTAAAGGCTATTATTTTGTCGCCGATTATCAAATCTTCAATGTTTTTTTCAGTCCTATCAGACATTTTTATTTTAGTGCCTTTTGAAAAGCAATGAACATCAATTCCGTCAAAAAATATTTCGGTAATTGCTGTGTCTTTGTATTTATCCCCTTTATAAACTTCAAGTATTTCAAATCTCATAACCCAATCGGGGTTATCAAGGAGGTTGTCCGAATTGTTGGGATCGGAACCAAGAGGGTTGATATTAAATATTTGTATTGATCGTGTGTCTTTTAAATTCAGAAAGGCATAAGGTTTTCCATTAACTAGAACTTTTAATCTTTTTACCCTTGAATTGTTTGTATAAGTGATTTGATTTTTCACATACCCATTTACAACTTTAATTTCTGTAATTCTCGGAGAAGCAGCAGAGAATTTATAATCAATAAATTCACCAATTCCATAACCGCTACCCCCTTCAATCCATGCAGATTTTAAACTAAAATCATGAATATTTGATGCTTTATAATTATTGGTGCCTTGAGACTCAAGAAAGCTAGAGGATGATATCATTTTTGGTCCTCCACCACAATACCAACTACAGCCCCCTCCAACTGTTTCCCAATAACTTTCAGAAGTTTCCGGAATTTCTTCCAGTAGATTATCTAATTCATTTAATTGTTGTTTGGTTATCTTCTCCTCTGGAATTGCCCATAATTGTTCAATTCTATTTCTTTTTTCTCTATATTCTTTTTCACCAGTCTCACTCAAATTTAACGGAGAAATTTCACTTGGATATAAATCTAAAATCTGAGATTTTAGTGGCAAATAACAGATTGAAATCAGAAGTATATAAAGTAGTCTTATCATGTCTAATTAGTTTATATTAATCTTTCCGAACTCATATTTATTTTATTTTTCATCTTATCCCGCCATTTTTCCCCCTTGCCCAAAACAATAATACACAAACATAAACTCAATGTCAACTATGAACGTGAGCAAGTTGTTTCCGGTTGATTTTTGACAGTAGCTATGTTGCTGTCAGGCTATTGCAAAGTTATTTAGGTTATTACTGCACTTCACTTGTTTGGATAACGGGTTGAGTGTTTGTATAGTTTGATGTATCAGCCATAATCTTTTCTGCGTGGGGCCCGAATGCATTTTGAAAATCCGCAATGGATTCAAAATACAAGTGCCCCATTGCTAAATAGGGAACAGGCAAATTGGGAGCGCCACCTGCTATTCCCTACCCCTCTCTCCAACCCTTGCTATACTAAGTAAAATTTCGTAGCTTAATAACTTATGAATGTCAATCTCCAGTCATAGGTTTAACTTATCAGTCCATTAATTTTATATATAAAGATTATTACAAATTTGTCATTAGAAACAATCTAAAAATCATAATCTATCAAATATGGAAAATAATACAGCGTCAAGCTCCTCAGCAAGTAGTAAAAAGGGGGAGAGTAAGTGCCCTTTTATGGGTGGTCCGATAAACCATTCAGCGGGTGGTGGAACTTCGAACCGTGATTGGTGGCCAAATATGTTGAATTTGAACATCCTTCGGCAACAGTCCTCCCTCTCCGATCCTATGGGAGAGTCGTTCAACTATGCAGAAGAGTTCAAGTCCCTGAATCTGAAAGCCGTGAAAAAAGACATCTTCGACCTGATGACCAACTCCCAGGACTGGTGGCCTGCCGACTTTGGTCATTATGGTCCTTTCTTTATCAGAATGGCCTGGCATAGTGCGGGCACGTACCGCATAGCCGATGGCCGTGGTGGTGCAGGTTCCGGAAGCCAAAGGTTCGCACCCCTCAACAGCTGGCCTGACAATGGCAACCTC
>JAOUKG010000225.1 GCA_029882725.1 Cyclobacteriaceae bacterium | reverse complement strand
GAACAGGCAGTGGCCCTTCAGCTAAATCTCAATTGAATATTAATGTTGCACATGGTTTGAAAGCACGTTGGGCCCTATCAAAAGGGGATTGGGCAGAAGCGGCTGCATCAGCTATTTTAGCCAGAAAAGGATTTCCTTTATTGAATGAGTCTGATTGGCTTTCCGGGTTTAATTCGAATGATCTTCCTGAAGTTATTTGGGGTAGCAATGTAATAGATGCAGAAACCACATTCTTTCGTTCATATTTTTATCTGGCAAGTAATACCTTTAACGGTAGCCAGATCAGAAATAATCCAAAGTTTGCAGATCGACGATTAGTTGATGCCATTCCTGCTACAGACTACAGAGGAAAAGTTTTCTTACCTGATGCACCAAACTCAAACACATCAGCTGCTAATGGCGAAGGAGGTTGGGCTAAAAACACGAATCCTTTATATACAACTGAAGCAGAATTTGATGCAGCAATTGCTACTATCAAAGCAGACTATGGTTTAATATCAGGTCATAATACACATCCTTATATGCATTTCAAGTTAAAACAAAAAAATCCAGGTACCATTGATCCGGATGACATAATCTACATGCGAAGCTCAGAAATGTATTTGATTGAAGCTGAAGCTTTAGCCATGTCAGGCGATGTTCTAGGTGCACAGACTGCTTTGGATGTCCTTGCTAGTGAACGAGATAGCGGATTCGATATAAACATTTTCAATACGCAACAACTGCTTATGGATGAAATTAAGTTTCAACGTCGCGTAGAGCTGTGGGGTGAAGGTTTCGGCTACACAGATAAAATCCGTTGGGACGAAGGAATTGATCATGCGGCAAACGGTGGTTCAGGAGCTGCTGCTGTATTGTACCAGCAAGCCTATCAAATAGATAAACCTTCCATCAATGATGATTGGATCTTCAAAATTCCTCAAAAGGAGATTGATGCAAACCCTAATCTAACGGGAGCAGATCAAAATTAAATAATCAACTTTTTATTAGTCAAAAGCGGTTGTTCTTTAAAGGAACAGCCGCTTTTTGTTTAATCATCTATAGTAAATGGATACATTGTTTATGAGGATCAAATTTTCTCATAATTTACCCCTAATTATTTATTAGAATATTTAATAAGAGGACTAAATGAATACACACAAGATATATTCCAAAGGAATGCATCCTATTATTGCCAAAGAGGCAATTAAGAGTGTAAACCGCCGTGGGTATGCAGTACTTGAAGATGTGTACCTGAAACATGAAATAGGAGAAATCAGAAATCTTGTTAAGGAATATTTAAAAAAGCATCAGGAGGAGGAGCCATACGGTATTCGTGAACTCTTCCCAAAAATCCCAAAATTGAGAGAATACATATTCAATCAACGGTTTTATACAATAATCAAGGACGCTTTAGGGGAGGAATATTTTCTTTGCAAATCAATATTCTTCAATAAGATTCCAGAAAACAATTGGTATGTTTCATGGCATCAGGATGTCCCAATTAATGTTGCATCCAAAATTGAAATGGAAGGGTTTAACTCATGGACGCATAAAAAAGGCGTAACAAGTGTCAGACCGCCCTTAGAGTATCTACAGAATATATACACGTTCAGAATACATCTTGATGATACTAATGAAGATAACGGCGTATTGAAAGTAATTCCAAAAAGCCATTATAAGATATTAAGCCCGGACGATATTGAAGAAATCAGGAAGCAAAAGGACGCAATTGCATGCAATGTAGAAGCTGGCGGGATTAATATTCTGAAGCCACTGACACTACATTCCTCTGAACGAAGTAAATCCGATAAATCCCGGAGGGTTATCCATTTGGAATTTAGTTCAATGGAACTACCTAATGGAATGGAATGGGCGGAGAGGATGGTGGTTTAATTATTATGAAATTAGTCATCTACTCTTTTAGATATTTTATCTTTCGTGTAATAATCTGATAATTGTTTTTTTTATCACCCTCTATCTTATAGATTATTCGCTTTACCCAATTCGAATATTTGTCATACTTGTATTCATATTCATAATTGGAGGATTTTACCAAATCACCGTATTGGTTATACTTATTTGTTTCACTCTTTATACTTAAATCCTTTGTTCCAGAACTCTCTGAAATAACATTTCCATCATTGTCGATCACTCTCGTAATAACGGTATTATTTGGATAGTCATATTCAGCTATCTCCTTTCCAAATTGTACTCCATCCCCTTCCTTGACAATTAATTCAATAGGATCACCATTCTTATTGTTGGTTATTTGAGTCTCCCTAAATATTATACCATTTTGGTTTTTGTCTTGTATCCTTATGAAGAATCCATTAGTATCATAAAAATAATAAGCAGTTTCTGAACTATATCCCATTATTTGATGCCACCTTTCCACTTTACGCCATAGGCTATTTAAACCCGTAGAATCAAACTCAAATGTCAATTTTTTTTTCAATTTACCATTTTCATTATACCTTTCTTCCGTCAATGTTTTGTGTTTTGAGTTAACCAAAATCAAATCCTTTTTAGTTGTAGTAGACTCATCGTTTATGAATATGGTTTTCTGAACGATTTTTATAACTCGAGGTTCATCTCTAAGGTCAAGCCCACTATCATGTCTCAGAGCTGAATAAATATTCTGTCCTAAACATTGAATCGAAATCAGAAAGATTAAAAACAAAAACCTAATTTTATGTTTCATATTATTCATTCAAAATTTGTTGCACAGCTTGATAAACTTAATTGATAAAAATAGGAATACTTTCCCTTCCAAAAGATATTTCCAGAACTTAAAAATCACCATAACTGTACCCTATTATTCCACTTACCTTCAAAATTCCTATAAAAAAGCCATTTTAAAGCATTTTTCGAATCAGTTACTTTTTGTATAGGAAAGTAGCAAAGCCTTTCGGGAAAAGGATTTTATTCCCTATTCATGATACATGAGGTATGATACCCGATTCACCTGTTGATGAATCCTTTCAAAGTCATATTTCTGGTATACCTAACTGCTTGCAAACTTTTCTGCATAATAAATCAGACAATTCCCTGTGTCTTCCCACAGAGGATTGATGATTATTGACAGGGTTCATATAAATGGAATGATTAGCTCCTTCTCTTTACAGTCACAACCATATTTCATCAGGTGCTTGATTCATTTTTGTCTTTTCACACCAACATTATCTATTCCCTGATTATTTCCCGGCCTTCATGTTCCTTCTCTACCGTTTCCCTATTCACAGAGGGCAACCCTGCTAAAAAAAGACCTGCCATTAATTTGTGATTTTTATTTGATATTTTTTTATACCATAATTTCGAATTTGCTATTATGGCACATTTCGATTGTGATTTTTTTCGATACATGCTGTTCCAAAATCTTACTTTTCCATTATTATCTGTAAATACAGGTATTGTGAAACGCAAAAAACACTTTATGAAAACAATTCTATACTTTATCTTCCTGCTTACTTTACAGCAAACGTTCGGTCAAGAAAAAACTTCTTACAAATATCTTGAAACAGTAAAATTTTATGGTGTTAGCTTATCTTCCGGAAACGTTGATGGCACACCTTATTACAAAGTAAATGGCAAGGACGTAGAAAAATCAAGATACAATACATTTTTCTACTCTTGGAATAAATTTAGAAAATGTTGTCCATGTATACTCAAAACGTATGATGAAAATGATACATTAATCAGTGAGTCAATCCAATGTACAGATGCAATAGTTGGATATTATAAAAGCTTTTATTCCAATGGAAATATAAAATCCATCAAGCATTATAAAGAAAATACAACCGGTTCATGGAAGGACCTGTGTAACCGGGATTTATGCAATGTCCCACATGGTACATGGACATTTTTCAATGAACATGGAGACAGTTTGTATACGGAATATTGGAAAGATGGAAATTTCATAAGACAAGTGCCTGAACAAGATAACGTTGAAATGTGGAACGCTGAATTGCTATACAACGGTTTAGATGTTAAAACAACAGAAATTGAAATAAGCCAGATCAATCAAATAAAAGTTATCCCAAAATTCAAAAACAAAAACATTCAATGTGACATTACCGTTACAATTGAAATCTCAGCTATAGGGTATCGACAAATTAACCACAAAATCTCCATGCAAAATCTAAATAAATTAAACATTATTGAACTTATGAAAGAAAACGGCATGCCATCGGACACCAAGGCAAATTTTTCATTGCTTATTCTTGGCAACGGAGATTTTGTAAGAAGGGCTCCTCTTAAGATTAAGAAAAATTAAAATCAGCAATCCAAATTCCTTGATTTTTTTTTTAAAATAAAAGTTGCCGGGTAACATAATTACAATGGGATGACCACCAAAAAGTGGACATTTTTCAATTAAGAAAGTCTTTGAACATGCTGAATTTCCTGCCCCAAAGTTTCAGAAAGTTAATTGATAGGTTAAGGGAAATGGGACTGATATAATCAAAATTATATCTATAAAGATTAATCGGAAAATTCAGAGTAAGCTTCCCGTAACCTCCTCCAAGCCCCAGGTTAGGTGACAATCTGATGGATTGCCCTGAAAAGTTCGTGTAATAAATCGTTTCAATACCTAAAGTAAAAGCTAACACGTAGACATACGCACCCAATTTTGGTCCAATACTCAGTTTATTATCGATATAAATAAATTCATTTGAAAAATAGATCACACTGCCCTCTGGATGAAATAAAGGTGGACTAAGCTTGATTTTTGCTACTCCTAATTCTATTATATGTAATTGATCACCATCAAAACCAAAATTGAAGTTGTATCCGGCAAGAAGTCTGATTTCTTCGGCATTTGCTTCGATTATAGTATTATCATTTTCCGACTGAGCAAGGAGTAAGTTTGTACAAATTAGTCCTCCGAAAAACAATAAAAGTTTCAGCATCCAATTTTCGAATAACTGAATTAAGGAAGATCTTCCCTTATTTTTATATTTCATTTCAATCTGATTGAATATTGATATAGCTAATTTAACAATTAAATTGGAAGCAGAAATTGAAGATACACTTATTGAAATAAGTGTTTCAAAAACAAAAGAACTTAAACATTTTTTTAAATCCCGAACAATCAGGAATATCATGAAGTTATTTTATTAAAGCAAAAAGGAAGCAGGCATTATTTAAGACTTTATACCATTAAAATAGACGAGAACTGATTTATCATCTTCTGAGAGACCATCAACATTACCTATTTAATGAAAGACAGACCTCACACTACTAAGAACTGATTAAAAATGAAAACTGCACAAGTTACCCTTCGTGTAAATCACCTAAATCTATGGTAAAAGAAAAGAATCAGAACATTTCCCTGCCCTGATTCTTTTATTCTGTGATCACATCTCAATACCGTTTATATAAGGCTTATTTAGATTGAAGTATTTTGGAAAGAACTGCATTGAATTACATTTCCTTTATTCAAAAGATTAAACATCACAAATCCTGATTCCTTCCCTAAGGGCCGCAATCTGATCTTCCCAAGTGGGTATGTATTCCTGAGCTACATAGCCTGTATAACCGGTTTCCAGAATGGCCTTCATGATTGCCGGGTAATACAGTTCCTGTGTATCGTTGATTTCATTACGACCAGGAACTCCTCCTGTATGGTAA
>JAOUKG010000223.1 GCA_029882725.1 Cyclobacteriaceae bacterium | reverse complement strand
TTGTTTCAACCACATCATCGTCTTCAAAGAGCAAATCGTCATCCGGGTCATCTTGCTCTGGTTTGGATTTTAGAAACCATTGATCATCTTCATGATCGTAGGCTTTGTGCTTGATTTCATCTTCCTTTGCTTTAGAAGCCATGACTTTTGAATTATTTTCATTTTTAACAGAAGTGATATTGAAGAAAAATATGATAAAAACAATTAAAAAAAGTGCAAGAAAGAGGTAGGTTCCCCACCCCAATAAACTGCCTATCAAAAGAGCTAATTGGTAGCCAATTCCACCCGATAAAAAGCCGGCAAATTCACTCAATCCATCAAAGGACTGCATAAAATACCCCAATAAGAGACTTACCCAAAGAATAGAAAAAACAGAAAAAACAAAAAATTTAGGTTCACTTACCAGAGAAAAGTTGGTAGTGATTTTCCAGCCTCTCACAAAAAGAACCGGAGGAATGAAAAAAGCAGCCAGACCAAACCATTTAAAAATAAAATAATGCGAAAATAAGGCCCCATAAAGTCCTAAAATGTTCTTTACTTCCAACCCACTTTCAATTAAAGAACTGTTATTGTAAGCGTCTACCACACTTTGATCTGCTTTCCAACTAAATAAATAGGAAATAAAACTTATAAAAAGGAATAACGAAAAAGTTATTAGGAAAAAACCAAACGCTAACTGGAAACGCCTGTCGCTAAAGGGATTTTTAATTTTCAAAGAGGGTTTTGGCCCTTTTTTACTTTCTTTAAATGTATTACCTTTTGGTTTATTTTCTGCCATAGTTATCCTCAAAACTAATCAATTTGTTCTAAATCTTTAAGGATTGTTTTATTGATATTTTTAACAAATCCAGGGCCATTGTAGATAAATCCAGTATAGATTTGAACGAGAGTTGCCCCTGCTTTTAATTTCTCCAAAGCATCCTCTGGCGTCATTATTCCACCAACTGCAATGATAGGAAAATTTTCGGGTAGTAATTTTCTTAATTCTTTAATTACCTCTGTGGATCGATGGGTTAGCGGCTTTCCACTCAAACCTCCATTTCCAATTTTTTCAACTATTGATTGGTTGGTAATTAAACCAGTACGGTCTATGGTTGTGTTTGTTGCAATCAAGCCATCCAAGTTTAATTCAATGGCAATTTCAGCAATATCCTTAATCTGACCTTCGGTGAGATCAGGAGCTATTTTTAATAAAAGAGGTTTTTTATTTGTCTTTGATGCAATTGCCTTTTGACAACCTTTCAATAGATTTTTAAGAGGTTCTTTTTCCTGAAGTTCTCGAAGTCCGGGTGTATTTGGAGAGGAGAGATTTACTGCAAAATAATCCACATAATCATAAAGTGTATCAATGCCATACACGTAATCATCGATTGCATGTTCATTGGGAGTAACTTTGTTTTTTCCGATATTACCACCAACGATAACTTTTGATTTACGTCTTTTTAAACGGGATATGGCAGTTGCAGCACCCTGATTATTGAACCCCATTCGATTTATAAGGGCTTTATCCTTTGGGAGTCTAAATAATCGTGGTTGGGGGTTTCCCTCTTGGGCACGGGGAGTAAGCGTACCTATTTCAATAAATCCAAAGCCAAAGGCATCTAAAAGGTCTATATATTTAGCATCCTTATCAAATCCAGCGGCTAAACCTACAGGATTCTCAAAAGTTATACCCCACAAAGTTTTATGCAATTTAGGGTGCTTTACAGAATAGAAAGAAGAAAATAAACATTTTGTGCCAGGTATGGAAAAAATGATTTCCAACAACAAAAAGGTTAATTTATGAGCTTTTTCAGGAGAAAAAAGGAATAAAAAGGATCTAATTAAGGAATACACAGCGAAATTTTCCACAAAGAAACGGAATTCCCAAGTATGAGAAAAATAATTTAGTATTTGTTATACAGCTACTTAACTGAAAATAAGACGAAGTGTGGTTACTCATTAGACTACAAATTAAACATTATATATATTTGTCTGATCATGTCACTTTCACTGTCAGAAAAAATAAGGTATAGCCGTCATCTCAATCTACCTCAGTTTGGATTGGATACACAAGAGAAGCTAAAAAATTCAAAGGTTTTAGTAGTTGGAACCGGTGGGTTAGGGGCACCTTTGTTACAATACCTGACAGCCGTAGGGGTAGGAACAATAGGGGTAGTCGATTTTGATACAATAGATGAAAGTAATCTTCAGCGTCAGGTACTTTTTGGTACATCCGATATTGGAACTGAAAAAACCAGTGCTGCAATAAAAAGGCTTCAAGGTTTAAATCCTCATGTAAAATTCATTGAGCACAATCTTCGTTTTGATTCATCAAATGCACTTTCCATAATTGCCAATTATGATGTGGTAGCAGATGGTACTGATAATTTTCCTACACGCTATCTTGTGAATGATGCCTGTTTATTTGGAGGGAAAACCAATGTTTTTGCTTCTATATTTCAATTTGAAGGGCAAGTGAGTGTGTTTAATTATTTTGATGGAAAGGAATTTGGTCCCAATTACCGGGATCTATATCCTTCTCCACCACCTCCGGGTATGGTGCCCAGTTGTGCCGAAGGGGGTGTGTTAGGCGTATTGCCCGGAATTATAGGCTCATTACAAGCTTTAGAGGTTATAAAGGTACTAACAGGTATTGGGACTCCACTTTCTGGAAAACTATTTATCTTTGATGCCCTGGATTTTTCCACTAGAAAACTCAACGTTAGAAAAGACCCTCAGAACCCGATTTCCGGAAGTAATCCTACTATAGATCATTTGGTGGATTATGATGAATTTTGTGGTGTGAAAGACCTTCACTTTTCAGAGAAATATATAAGTGTAGAGGAACTTTCAGAATGGAAAAAACAGGGAGTAAAAATGCAGCTTATTGATGTGCGCGAACCTCATGAGCATGAAGCAGCTAACCTTGGTGGTGTTTTGATACCCAGTAAAAGTGTAGAATTACATCTGGATCAAATTCCTAAAGTAGGTAAAGTGGTTTTCTATTGCAGGTCTGGTGCTCGTAGTGCAAAGGCAATAAAATTATTGAAGGAAAAGTACGGTTATACAAACCTTATAAACCTGGATGGGGGTATTCTGGCATGGAAAGAAAAATTTGATCAGGCAATGAGGGTGGTGTAATAAATAAACATGATCCTAGGGCCACAATGCATTGTGGCCCTAGGATAGATCACAAATTCCGGTTTTTGGCTTCTATTATCTGTGCCAATATGGCCAATGCTATTTCCTTTGCCGTTTTTGCATTGATTGACATTCCAATAGGGGCAGAAATTTTATCAATCAAATCCTGACTAATTCCTTTTTCGAGCAGTCTATTAGTTCTTTTTAAGTGGTTTTTCTTACTTCCCAAAGCTCCTATATACCCCACTTTTGAAGGTAGTAAAATTTCAAGGGCATTGTCATCAATTTTTGGGTCGTGCGATAAAATGGCACAAAAAGTATAGGCATCTAATGGAAATTGATCCAAAACCTCTGAGGGGTAAGCCTCCAATAGCTGACTGGGTGGATCTGGAAAAGTAGTGTTTTTTGCAAAATATCCACGTGGATCAATTACTACGGTTTCAAATCCAAATTGATTGGCCAGGGAAACCAAATCTACAGTAATATGTGCTGCGCCAATTATTAACAATAAGTTTTTTCTTGGAAAAACATGAATAAAATACTCAACATCATTGTGTGTAATTGTTTTGTGAGTTCTTTCATCGTAGGCTTTCCAAGCATATTTTTTAACTTCTTCCGGTAAGTCATTACCCAGAATGGTGCCATCTTGATTTATCAAGGTGTTTTTATTTTGTCCATCTTCCAGTGTGGAAACCAAAATACTTGATTTGTTTTGTCGGCTATTTTGAAGGAGTTGTTTCCAAAGTTCGTCTTTCGAAAAATCAATGTATTGCAGGTAAACCTGAATGCTTCCACCACAAGACAGGCCTACAGACCAGGCGTCTTCATCGGAAACCCCATAACTCAGTCGGAGTGCTTTTTTGGATTCAATGAGTTCGATTGCTTTTTTTACCACGGCACCTTCCACACAGCCACCGCTTACAGAACCCAACATTTTTTTGTCTTCATTGACCAACATGACAGAACCAACCGGACGAGGAGACGATCCCCAAGTTTTTATAACTCTTGCAAGGGCTACAGATTTTCCGTTTTTAACCCACTCATCAATATTTTCTATATTTTCGAACATAACTTTTCAATAATCTGGTGATTATTTTGTTAATTAGGTGCAAATTAAGAAAAGTAAACCGACAATGAATTGTTCAAAATGTTTTTCTTATGTAAAAAATAACCAGAAAACAGGGACCTCTGTTTTGAGCGCTGTTTTAGTAGCACTCATTCCAAAATGTGGTCTTTGTGTTATGGCATACTCCAGTGCAATAGCTATGTGTGGAGGAGGAACAATGTACATGGCTGAAAATGATTGGGTTTCATATATACCTATAATATTATCTATTTTGATTCTGTTCTTAATTTTAAAAAAGAAAAAGGGGAAGAGAACTTTTATTGCATTTATCGTTGCTCTTGCAGGAACATTTATGATTGTGGGAGCTCATCAAATCTGGATAGATTTTAGCTACTACACTGTTGGTAATGTGATGTTGTTTTTAGCAATTTGGATTAATGGTAGTATGTTTTCAGTACTTCACCAGTCAGGTAGTAGTGTAACTTCAAAATTATCATGGTTAAGGTAAAATTTACTTCTGCGCTTTCCAGATTTTTTCCCAATTTACAAGAAATGGAAATTGAGGGCACTACTGTTTATGAAGTGATTTCAAAGGTAAATGAAAAGATTCCGGGAATTTTAAATTACATTTTGGAGGAGGATGGCAGTTTGCGGAAGCATGTTAATATTTTTTTAAATGATGACCTTATTGTTGATCGTAAAACTCTTTCGGATAAAGTAAAGGAAAGAGAAGAAATTCTAATATATCAGGCACTTTCGGGAGGATGAAGAAAACAGCACTTATAGGTACTGCAAAAGGCCTTATCGTATATGATTTTGTTCCTGATGAAAAACCGGTTTTACGAAATGTTCATTTTGTAGGTTTTTCTGTGAATATGGTTTATGTTGATGAGCGTACTGATAAGTGGTGGATCGGTGTTTCACACAAACATTGGGGACAGAAATTGCATTTTAGTACAAATGCAGGCCTTGAATGGTATGAGGCAGCTATTCCGTCATTTAAGGGGGTTTTATTTCCTAATGGAGAACCGACCAAATTGCGCCAGATTTGGAGCATGGCCCACGGTGGGCATCCCAATGAATTGTGGTTAGGAACAGATCCCGGGGGATTATTCCACAGTGATGATAATGGAAAGTCTTTTGAGATAGTAAAAAGCCTTTGGGAGCATCCTAGTCGTTCAAAACCCGGGCAGTGGTTTGGGGCGGGTAGTGATCACCCTTTTATACATTCAATTTTGGTAGACCCCACCGAACCTGACCATGTATACATAGGTGTAAGTTGCGCGGGGATATTTGAAACTATTGATGGAGGGAAAAATTGGAATCCTAAAAACAAAGGGTTGAAAGCTGCATACCTTCCCAACCCCAATGTTGAAATTGGGCACGATCCACATCAACTTCATATGCACCCAAAAAACAATAAAATTTTGTGGCAGCAAAACCACTG
>JAOUKG010000222.1 GCA_029882725.1 Cyclobacteriaceae bacterium | reverse complement strand
GCTTTGGAGTTATTGGATAAAATCAAAATGAAAAGTCCGGATATTGAGATATTCATATCGGGTGAACTATATCGGAAATCAGAAATTATAGAGAAAATTTCTTTTATTACTTCAGCAAAGGCAGAGGAGATCAGTGAGTTTTGTAATGACTTAGATATTAAGCTCGAGGAAAAACTTTCGGGGCCACAAATTTTACGAGGGAAAATTTCCGGATTATATTCAGTTGAATTTTTACTTTCTGAAAAAGATTTTGTGGTTTTTGATAGAATGGTAAGAAGCATTTCCGGATATCATTTTATGCAGCTAAAAGATGCAGGGTTGAAATGCAGGAAAGAATATAAGAGTAGTTCCGAAGAAAATATATATCACTCACTTGGTATTCAATTAATTCCCGAAGAGACCAGGGAATTTCCTGATCTGAATTTTTGGAAAATGAAAGAAAGTGCCAAAGAGCTTATAAAGGTTTCTGATATGAAGGGAATGCTGCATTGCCACAGTACATACAGTGATGGAAGGCATTCCTTGAAAGAAATGGCTCAAGCTTGTATTGATAGAGGATATGAATATTTAGGCATTTGTGATCATAGTAAATCGGCTTTTTTCTATGCAAATGGTTTGTTCGAACATCGGGTATTACAACAACAAGAGGAGATTGATTTACTTAATAAAGAACTTGCCCCTTTTAAGATATTCAAAGGGATTGAATCTGATATACTTGCCGATGGAAACCTGGATTACGAAAATGAATTTCTAAATAATTTTGATTTTGTGGTAGCATCTATTCATTCAGGCTTAACTATGGATATTGAAAAAGCAATGAGCAGGTTGCTGACAGCAATTATGAATCCTCATACCACTATTTTAGGACACCTTACCGGCAGGATTCTTTTAGCAAGAAAGGGATATCCAGTAGATCATAAAACCATTATTGATGCCTGTGCGGAACATAAGGTGGGTATTGAAATAAATGCTCATCAATCGAGGTTGGACATTGACTGGAGATGGGTAGCTTATGCTGTTGAGAAAGGAGTTATGATCTCAATAAATCCGGATGCACATAGTACTGATGGGTTGGATATGACAGAGTTTGGTGTAATTATGGCTAGAAAGGCAGGCCTGACTAGTGATAAAGTTTTGAACACCAAATCAACTAATGATATTGAAAAATATTTCAAAAACTTAAAAACAGATAGGGGTATTTAAAAATGAAAGTGCTTATCGTTCGATTTTCTTCAATTGGTGATATTGTCTTGACCACACCTGTAATTAGAGCGCTAAAGATTCAAAAAGATGCTGAAGTACACTATTTAACCAAAAAAGGGTATGCTTCAATAATAAATGATAATCCCTATATCGACAAAACTTATTATCTGGAGGATTCAATAAATGAAGTGATTAAGAAATTGAGGGAAGAGAACTACGATTATATTATTGATCTTCACAATAACCTTAGGACGAGAATAATAAAGTTAAGACTTCGAATTCCTTCTTTTACATTCAAAAAGATCAATTGGAAAAAGTGGTTAATGGTAAACCTTAAAATAAATAAATTACCCTCAGTTCATATTGTAGAAAGATATATGGATACCGTTAAGGCACTAGGAGTGAAAACAGATCAACAGGGCCTGGATTATTTTATACCAGAAAAAGACGATGTGCCTTTGGATTGGCTTCCAAATGAGTTTAGAAACGGATTTGTAGTTTATGCTATTGGAGGGCAGCATGAAACAAAAAAACTTTCAGTGCAACGAATGATTGAACTGTGTGATAAAATAAATAAGCCGATCATTTTAATTGGTGGTAAGGAAGATGCTGAAAATGGCCAAAAGTTGGAGGCCTTTTTTGAAAGAAATGCCGATTCTGATTTTATTGAGGAAGGACTTGCCGAACTGGGCAAGAAAACAAGGATTTTTAATGGTTGTGGTAAATTTAATATTAGCCAATCAGCAAGTTTAATAAAAAAATCCAATTATGTATTTACACATGACACAGGGATGATGCACATAGCTGCAGCTTTTAAAAAGTACATATTTTCGATATGGGGAAATACAATTCCAGGATTTGGGATGTATCCGTATAAGACCCGTTTTATGATTTTTGAAAACAACAATATAGGGTGCCGACCATGCTCAAAGATAGGTTTTGATAAATGCCCAAAAAAACATTTCAAATGTATGAACGATATAGTTTTTGACTTCTATTTACCGTAATTTGCAGCAAAAAAATGTCGATTGCAGATAAGACACTCAGATTGTAATTTATTAAATTAACTTTCTGAAAATTCAATTTAAAATATTTTATAATTTAAAAATCATGTATAAAATCAAAATATCTATTTCAGTTTTTCTTTTGTTGTTTTTAGTTTCGTCTTGTAGATTGAGTAACACGGCAAAAGGTGGGCTAATTGGCGCTACAGCAGGAGGAGCCATTGGTGCTGTTATAGGGCATAAAGCCGGAAATACTGCCGTAGGTGTATTGGCCGGAGCCGCTATTGGAGGAACCGCAGGTGCTTTAATAGGCAGGAAAATGGATAAGCAGGCTGAAGAATTACAGAAGGATCTTGAAGGTGCTACGGTACAGCGTGTTGGTGAGGGAATATTAATTACATTTAATGAAGGTTTGCAATTTGATGTTAACTCCTATTCTATTAGAAAAAGTAGCGAAGCAAACCTTATCGACCTTGCAAATGTTTTAGCTAAATACGAAGACACGGATATTTTAATTGAGGGGCATACCGACAATACAGGGGAAGATGCCCATAACCAAACCTTATCAGAAAACAGAGCTGCAGCAGTAAAAAGATATCTTGTTAATAAGGGAATTCTTGTATCAAGAATTAGCACCATAGGTTATGGGGAGGGTCAACCAGTTGCAGATAATGGAACGTCAACGGGAAGACAACAAAACAGAAGGGTGGAAGTGGCTATTTATGCCAATGAAAAAATGAAAAAAGCAGCGAAGAAGGGGACAATATAATAATGGCAAGAGTTGTAGTGACGGGTGTAGGGGTGTTGTCACCCATAGGTAATAATATTAATGATTTTTGGGGTTCTATGCTTTCAGGTAAAAGTGGAGCAGCACCCATAACTTATTTTGATGCGTCTAAATTTAAGACAAGATTTGCATGTGAGTTGAAAGGTTTTGATCCTACAAATTTTTTGGATAGACAGGAAATTAAAAGGTATGACCCATTTACTCAGTATGCATTGGTTGCAGTTAATGAATCAATTGTAAATGCTAATCTGGATTTAAATAAAATAGATAAGTACAGATGTGGTGTAATTTGGGCGAGTGGAAATGGTGGGGTCTCTACGAATGATGATCAGCTTTTGGAATTTGCCAAAGGAGACGGAACACCTCGTTTTAGCCCTTTTTATGTACCCAGAATTCTTATTGATATTGCTTCGGGTGTTATTTCGATAAAACATGGGTTGAAGGGTATAAATTACACCGCAGTATCGGCGTGTGCTTCGGCTACAACGGCTATAATTAATGCTTTTCACTACATTAAATGGGGGAAAGCAGACCTATTAATCGCAGGAGGTTCTGAAGCCCCTATTACTGAAAGTACTATAGGTGGGTTTAATGCGTTAAAGGCACTTTCAACAAAAAATGATTCTCCGGAAACAGCTTCGCAACCTTTTGATATAGCACGAGATGGTTTTGTGATGGGAGAGGGGGCTGGATCTTTGATTTTGGAAAGTTATGAACACGCTGTTAAAAGGAATGCTCCTATTTTAGCCGAGATAGTTGGAGGGGGCATGACTGCAGATGCCTGGCATTTGACTGCAACACACCCTGATGGAGAGGGTGCAGAACGTGCCATGAAAGAATGTCTTTCTGAGGCAGGAATTCAACCCGAAGATGTTCAATACATAAATGCTCACGCTACTTCAACACCAACGGGCGATGCTAGTGAACTAAAAGCAATAGAAAGAGTATTTGGCGAAAGAAAAAGCCTTATTGTCAATGCAACAAAATCTATGACAGGACATTTGTTGGGAGCTACAGGGGCTGTTGAGGCCATTGCCAGTATAAAGGTATTAAAAGAAAACATAGTTCCTCCCACTATAAATACACAAAATCCTGAACCTGAGTTTGCAGATAAATTTAATTTCGTACTGGGGAAATCAAAAAACGCAGAAGTTAATTATGCCTTAAGTAATACTTTCGGTTTTGGTGGTCATATTGCAAGTATTTTGTTTAAAAAATATCAATAACTAACTATTATCTCTCCATTAAAAACGTTCGAAAAGCTTCGTAATCGTTGTCCAATGGAATGAATTTTTTGTCTCTGTCTAAAACATCCTGAAGTTGTTCGGGAATTTCCAATGTTTTATCAAGCACTTTTTCTACAGTTTCGTTGAATTTAACAGGATGCGCTGTTTCTAAAAACACACCTGTATAATCTTGATTTTTTTCTAGAAAAGTTTCAAGTCCTAAAAGTCCTACAGCACCATGAGGATCTAATATATATCCTGTATCCTTATATGTTTTGTCAATACATTTCATTGTTTCGTTGTCAGAAAAACTAAACCCGGTAATTGTTGACTTTAATTCAGGGTACAAGTTGAACAGACGCTCAAGGCGTTGAAAATTACTTGGATCCCCTACATCCATAGCATTGGATAAGGTTTTGACACTCGGTTTTGGTGAGTAAATTCCACTATTTAAGTAGTCTGGAAATATTTTATTGGCATTGGAACTTGCAATAAATTGATCAATCTTAAGTCCTGTAAGTTTTGCAAACAAACCAGCAGTCATATTTCCGTAATTTCCACTTGGTACACTGATAGCCACCTTACCTTCCTTGCCCTCATTTTCCAATTGGGAAATTGCATGGTAATAATATACCGATTGAGGAAGAAAACGAGCTATATTTATAGAATTTGCGCTTGTTAAGGAAATCTGACTTCTTAATTCGTTGTCAAGAAATGCTTTTTTGACCATATTTTGGCAGTCATCAAAACTTCCTTTTACTTTCAGGGCTGTAATGTTTTTACCGAGGCATGTCATTTGCCTTTCCTGAAGATCACTTACCCTTCCATCAGGATAAAGAATAATAACATCTACATGATCAAGTCCATAAAAGCCATGGGCCACAGCACTGCCGGTATCACCAGATGTGGCCACCAAAACAGTAAGTTTCTGTTTTTCATTTTTGGAAATGGCATTGAGGCACCTTGCCAAAAACCGAGCTCCAACATCTTTAAAGGCTAGAGTAGGGCCATGGTATAACTCAAGACTAAATACTCTATCAGTTATTTTTACGAGAGGGATTTCAAAATTAAAAGTTTCTTCCACAATTTTTTTGATTTCTTCTTTTGTGAAATCAGGCTCAAAATAAGGCGCCAATATGTGAAAGGCTTTTTCAGAAAGGCTCATTTTCTTGATATTACTAAAGAAATCAGAAGACAAATGAGGAATAGTCTCTGGCATATAGAGACCATTGTCTGGTGGTAAGCCTAAAATAGCAGATTCAGAAGCTGAGGTGAACTTATTTGTGGATTTAGTACTGTAATACTTCATTTTAAATAGCAATTGTTCCTTTTGGATTTATTTTTGATATGTAGGTTTCCACATCAATTCCAGATTTTGTATAAATGGTTTTGCTTTCGTCAATTATAGACTCAGCTAT
>JAOUKG010000221.1 GCA_029882725.1 Cyclobacteriaceae bacterium | reverse complement strand
CAGAGGAACCTCAAACCCTTTTTTGGGGCGGTGATAAAGCCTTTCAGGAAGTTCTTCCTTATAGGCGTCGTAGAGGATTCTTTTTCGTTGATTTCCTTGAATTTTGAAATTCTCGGGGAGTTGGAACGCGTATTGAATCATTTCGGGATCTAAAAAAGGAACCCGAACTTCCAAACTATTAGCCATGGACATCCTATCTACTTTGGTGAGCATATCCCAGGGCAAAATAAGTTGCATATCAGACAGTAAAAAGTGGTCCAGGCCTGCATTACCGGATTTCATGAATTCCTTATATGAGTTCACTACTTCATTATATGCATCCGGGTTTTCCTGAAGTCTAATTCCTTTTTGAAACATCTTTTCCACCTTTTTCTTATCCTGAAAAGAGGCCCAGTCCCAATACCGGTTTTCCGGGGATTTCCACAACCCATTGGAATATCTTTTTATTTGCCTGAAAGTGTTGAATATTCCTCCGTGTCGTGAACCGGGGAGCAGTTTTAACAATGGATTGAGGAGATACAGGGAGGTGTTGACTATGTTTTTATTCATGGATTTGGCGAACGCCAGGTGCTTGTTGTACCCTCCAAAAAGTTCATCGGCACCATCTCCCGAAAGGGCCACGGTAGAGAACTTTCTGGTTTCATACGATAGCAGGTAGTAGGCGATAGCGGAGGAATCGGCGAAGGGCTCGTCAATGTAGTCCAAGACCATGAAAAGCACCTCGTTGAATTTTTCATAGGTAAATGTGAATGTGTGGTGCCTGGTTCCTATTTTTTCGGCTACTTCTTTTGCGTAATCAGATTCATCAAAAAAAGATTTGTCAAATCCGATGGAAAAAGATTCGATATCGGGTTTGATTTTTTTCGCCACCAAACTGATAATCGAGGAGTCAATTCCCCCGCTAAGGAAAGTCCCTACGGGCACATCGGCCACCAACCTTCTTTCAACTGAAGCCTCCATGAGGGAGCGAAATTTTTCCAGAGCCGTATCGTACTGGGTTATTTTTGGCTGCTGTAAAATATTCAGATTCCATTCAAACCAGGGTTTTCGTTCAAAAATCTGACGATTGAGTTTTATGTAATGACCGGGTTTCAGTTTTTCAATTCCCTTAAGAATAGATTTGGGGCCCGGGACGTAATTCAGTTGAAAATACAGGGTGAGTGCCTCTACATCAAGTTTTTTTTCAAGACCGTATTGAAGTAATGACTTCATTTCGGAGGAGAAAATAAATTTATCCTGATCAAAAAGATAGTACAGGGGTTTTATCCCGGCGCGATCTATGGACAGGAGGATTTCGTCTTGCTGACTGTCGTAAAAGGCAAAGGAGAAAAACCCATTGAGATCGGCAATGCCTTCTTTCCCCTTTTCGATAAGGTGGTAGAGGAGGACTTCTGTATCACTTTCAGATTTAAATACGTATCCCTTTTCCTGTAAAGGTTTCTTCAGTTCTTTGTAGTTATAAATTTCGCCGTTATAGATAAGGTAATACCTATTCAGGGAATCGGTCATGGGTTGATGTGCTTCAGGACGGAGATCGATAACAGACAGTCGCCTGTGGCCCAGGCCTACGAAGGTGTTGTTAAATGTATTTTGAAAATCGGGGCCCCGGCTTGCCAGTGCCTGAGTGGCCGCTGCAAGGTTAATCATGTTTACCTGCCCAACGAGGTTAAAAGCATAAATTCCGGTTATTCCACACATGGTTTCTAAATTTTATGCAAAATGGCAAAGAATTATTAAAGTAGCATGATTTTTTTAGGTCTGTTCAACGCTCTGTCGTGTACTGAAATAGGTTGACAAAAAATTGATCAATAAATATGCATAAAACAAAGAAAAAAGTTGAAATCTTCTGGCAAACAAACCCAGTGTTTTTCTCATATCACCACCATCAGGACAACAACAATACAAATCACCAATATTACAAAAAATCAGTTTTGCTTTTGACGTTCGGGGGCTAAAGTTGTAATAGAGGTATGAATTAGTGGTGAGGGTTATTAGAAAAAGGTGGTGATGAAATGTTTTTCGTGGTGATTTCTTCCTCACCCCCGTTCAATTTTTCTGTGTTTATTTTATCGGTAAAAATTGAACTTTCCCCTCTCCATTTCTCGTTCCTCGAAACGGAAGAGGGGTGACTGAACTTGCCCAGTTTGTGGGTTTATGAAGGTTTGTGCTGTTAAATAATTTCTGTGGTCAATTTTGTTATGAATTCCTTTAATTTGATTTTTACTTTATCCATCTCTTCCAAATCTTCATTTTTGAATCTCATGATATGGTATCCCTGCTTTTTCAGGATTTCTTCTCTCCATAAATCTCGTTCCTTTTGTTCATCGTGAATGCTTCCATCAATTTCAATGACTAGTTTATGCTTGGCACAGTAGAAATCAGTAATGAAATAATTTATGCCAGACACACCATTTGCCCAGATAATCCGATGTTGCCTCCTGAATTTAAGGTTTTGAAACTTTTTGTTTCTGAAATGATTCCAGAACTTTTGTTCAGCAAGGGTAGAATCTCTTCTCAATATTCGCGCATTTTTAATCATAACTGAATATGTTAATTTTTATAAAAAGCATGAACGTATTAAACGTTTAATTCACAGAAATGAGAATCGAAGAACAGCCCTTTCAAATTTCACTATCTTTCAATCGGGAGTCATCCCTCTCTGTTGAGGTACGAAATGGAGAGGGACCGA
This sequence comes from Cyclobacteriaceae bacterium, assembly GCA_029882725.1. Lineage (GTDB taxonomy): Bacteria > Bacteroidota > Bacteroidia > Cytophagales > Cyclobacteriaceae > JAHEMU01. The sequence continues at coordinate 2,952 of JAOUKG010000221.1, read as the reverse complement.
GGGTGAGGAAAAGAATCACCACCAGAACCACCCTCCATCACCTGTGTCCGAAACCCTAAGAATTCGCAAATCGCAAATTTTCGCTTGTGCCTTGTCCTATAAAAGGTTGTCAAATAACTCCATCAATAAATATGCATAAAACAAAGAAAAAAGTTGAAATATTCTGGTAAACGAACCCAGTGTTCTTCCTGCTCATCCCATCCTGTTAATCTTAAAATCTTGTAAATCCTGATGCAGACAATTAGCCATGAAGATGTTCAAGTGCAAGGTGTGGGTTTTTGATTGGAATCGGGGAGTTCGACCCCGCTGGGGTCGTTCGTGTAGAGTGTGGGATTGTCTATAGATTTGCAATGCTTCCGGGGTCGTTCGAATTGTTGGAAATAGTTGCGACAAATATATGCCTCCCGTGTTTAATCAACCTCGCGTTCCTTGCGGTTAAACTTCGCCTTATATGTTAGTGGTTCTTGTAGTGAAAATCACCTTTATACCAATGCATTCCACAAAATCACGGCGGGGTGCAGGGATTTTTTACCTGTTCCGTCTGCAATTTGGTGGCGACAACTTGTACCGGCTGCGGCAATGATGGTATTTTCGGTAGCCTTGCGTACTTCCGGAAATAAAACCAGTTCACCTACTTTATTGCTCAGTTCAAAATGCTCTTTTTCGTAACCGAAGGATCCGGCCATTCCACAACAACCTGTGGGTAATACTTTTACCGTATAGTTTTCAGGAATAGACAAGATATTTTTACCATGTGAAACGGAAGAAATTGCCTTTTGGTGACAATGGCCGTGGAGGATTATTTCTGCGGGTTCTTTTGTGAAAGATTCTCTTGAAATGCGCTGCTTTTGCCATTCTTTCGTTATAAACTCCTCAAAAGTGAGGCAGTGAGCACTCAACTTTTTAGCCTCGGGTTTCATTTCGTCGGGAACTAAATCGAGTATTTCATCGCGGAATGTAAGTATGGCCGACGGTTCCAGGCCTACCAGGGGAATGTTTTCAGAAATGAGATCTTTGTATTTGGCTACATTTTTTTCAGCACAAACTTTGGCTTTATCTAAAAATCCTTTGCTGATGAAAGTACGGCCACTTTCTTCGTTACCGAGCAATTTCACCTCGTATCCTAGTTTGTTCAGCAATTTGATGGCTGTAATGCCGATTTCAGCATCGGTGAGGTCGGTAAATTCATCGGCATAGAAGTACAATTGTTTTTCGCTGTTGATGGCGATGTTGGGATACTCTTTTTTATACCATTTTGAAACGGTGATTTTTGAGAACCCGGGAAGGCTTCTTTTGGGGGCAATGCCGGTGATTTTTTTTATCACTCCCGATAATATAGTCGATTTGACTATAAGGTTGCTCAGTGTACTGAAACGGCTTCCTAGTCTGTATAGCATAGAGAAATGTCCCATGATTCGGTTTCTCAGGCTAATTCCTTTTTGGCGGTAATACTGGAACATGTATTCGGCCTTTATTTTAGCCATATCCACGTTGGAAGGGCATTCTGATTTACACCCTTTACAGGAAAGGCATAGGTCAAGGATTTCTTTCCCTTCGTCGCTGGCGAATCCTCCGGTATTTTCGGGGTGGGTGAGAGCTTCTCTAAGTATGTTGGCCCTGGCACGGGTGGTGTCCCGTTCATCGCGGGTGGCCATATAGGAAGGGCACATCGTACCCCCTGATTTTTCTGTTTTCCGGCAATCTCCTGATCCGTTGCACTGCTCAATGGCCCTCAGTATGCCTTTGGTTTTGCTGAAATCCAGCAGTGTGTCGTATTCGGCAGTTTTTTGTCCGGGTGTAAACCTTAAACTGGTGTTCATGGGGGGTGTGTCGACAATTTTTCCAGGGTTGAAAATACCATTGGGATCCCATGTTTTTTTAATGGATTGGATCAATTGGAAATTTTTATCACCGATCATAAACGGAATAAATTCACCGCGAAGTCTTCCATCGCCGTGTTCTCCACTCAATGAACCTTTGTATTTTTTCACAAGATGGGCAATATCTATGGCCACCTGGCGGAAAAGATCGTTGCCTTTCTGGGTTTTCAGATCAAGAATAGGTCGAAGGTGGAGTTCTCCTGAACCGGCGTGGGCATAGTGCACGCAGAATAGTCCGTATTCTTTTAATTTTTCATTGAATTCGGTGATATATTCGGGCAGATCCTGAACATCCACGGCGGTGTCTTCAATAACGGGTACCGGTTTGGCATCGCCGGGCATGTTGGAAAGGAGTCCAAGGCCTGCTTTTCGTAAATCCCAAACCCTTTTTGTATCGCTTCCGGTAACCAGAGGGTAATGGTAGCCTAAATTTTTATCAATAAGGATTTCTGTAAGTTTTTTAACATCGCTTTGGAGTTCTTCTTCGCTATTTCGGTGTAATTCGACAACGAGTAGAGCTTGAGGATCACCTTCAATGAAAAACCGATTTTCCATTTGGTTTTTGTTGTCTTTGGTGCATTCCAGAATGAAATGATCGATGAGTTCGCAAGCACTGGGGGTGAATTTCAATGCTTCAAGGTTCACCAAAAGTGATTCGTGGATAGATTTGCAATGTACACAAATCAATCCCGAAACCGGAGGGGGGAGGGGTTCCACTTTCAATCGTGCTTTGGTGATAAAAGCGAGAGTGCCTTCAGAACCTGCAATGATTTGGCAAAAGTTGAACGGGCGTTCACTTCCCCCGAAAGGGGCCGAATTTTTTAAAAGATCAATGGCATATCCGGTGTTTCTTCTTGGAATTGATTTTTTTGGAAAATGTTCATCGATGTTGTTTCGCACCTCTTCCGACGACAACATATCGTTTATTTGTTTGTATAGGCTGGCTTCGAGGGGATTTTCTGAATTTATTTTATTGTTGAATTCATTTACCGAAAGGTCTTTGAATTCAACGGTGGTCCCATCGGACAAGACAGCTTCCACTGAAAGGAGGTTTTCGCGGGTGCTACCATAG
>JAOUKG010000220.1 GCA_029882725.1 Cyclobacteriaceae bacterium | reverse complement strand
TATTGCAGCATATCTTTTCATTGCCATTTCAGTTGAATCAAATGCACTATTTTCTTTAATTAACAAACTAAGGTCCATTGCGTCATTAGCTATTTCCCTGGTAGTTGCCTCTTTAATTATATCAAGGTGCTCTTGTGCTAAAAGAAAATCGCCGCGATAATAAGATAGTTTGGCATTTTTCAATTTGGCTTCATAGGCTAATGGAGATTCTTTTCTTTCTTTTTCTACTTGGGAATATAATAAAGTAGATTCCCAAAATTCCCCCTGAAGTAGGTATATATCTCCTAAATCCAGCTTAGATTGTGATTTAACAGTTACATTTCCTATAGGAGCATTTATAACTTTATTCAATATAGAAATTGCTGAATCCTTTTCATCCATATAAAATGCATGTAGGATCGCTTTATTTCTCATTGCATCCAGAGAACTTTTATCTTTTCCTAGTTCACTTATTAACTTTTGATAATCATTAATAACTTTTCTTATTTCTTCCTTATTTACTGGATAACTATTTTTAACCCTCATTTCATAAGATTGTATCAAGTACATTCGGGCCCTGTAATAATTTTGAGTTCCCTGAAAGTTTTCCACAATCCATGAAAATATAATGGAAGCCGTTTTAAAATCTCCATTATCCAGGGCTATTATACCTATATCAATAGAATTATTTCCTTCTTGCTGCAATCGCTTGTCAATTGCTCTGGCTTGGATATATGCACCGTAAAAATTTTTTTGTTGCAAATTTACCCAAATGAGCAATTCAGGATATACTGTGTTCGATGGATCATCTTGTATTTTACTATAGAGTAAATTTTCAAGACTTTCTAGTTCTTCAGTTTCAGTTAGTAAATTTTGAAGTGTATTTTTTACGTACCTGATATTGGAAGGATTACTGGTAATATAATTTAGATATTCTTCAACCATTTTATCCCGATTTCCAAGGATTCTATGCAAATTAGCAAGCTCCAGACTATATAAATAGGGATTTTGTAGCACCAATCTACTTTTTGCAAAGGCCAAAACTGAATAATCGTGAAGCTGGTTGGTTACGAAGTAATTTGATGCATGTCTTACGAGATAGGCATTTGTAGCTATTTCATCAATAATTGATTTGAAGTATTTATCTGCTGTCCCCTCTTTATTTTCGGCTTTATATAAAAGCCCCATATCCAAACGGTAATAAAGATTTCCGGAAAATTTTTTAATAAGTCGTTCTATATACTTTTCGGCTGTTTTGAAATCATTTGTGGATAATAATAAATAAAAGTAATTATTATGAATTTGAGGAATCTTATTTAAATCGTGGGCTATTTGTTCGTATAAAATTTTCGCCTTTTCTACTTCACCCTTAGTGTAATATTCATTGGCCAATCTAATATCATTATCATTTTGGCTGTAACCAAATTGGTATGCGAATAGAAAAAGAACAGGAAGTAAAAATGTTTTCCACATAATCTTAAGATAATATTTATTATATGATTTTTAAATTAAACATTCAAACTTATTATTAGCTTGTGTATACTGTGGGTAATTAATGTAAGTTTTTCTTTTATTTCTTAAATGTTAATAAATCTTTATTTATCCACTTTTAATTAACATTCTATGATTTAGTTTAATTCAAAATTTATGTGATTTTTATACTTTATCAACATTTTTAAAAATTGTTGATAAATGGGTTTCTTCCCGAATGTATTTTGTTGTTTGTGTATAAGTTGTTGGTATTTTTTATATTGTGTTTATAATTAGTGAGTTTTAAACATTTTTATTTTTTGTTTTTGCTTTGTGTTAGTTACCCACATGTTATCTGGTGGTTATCCACATTTAAAATACCAGTTGTAATGGTCCCAGAATAAAATTGGCTCGAAGTGGTATTTCTTCAATTCCCTCATCATTGGAGTATATATAAATTTCTTCTGGTTGAGTATTCTTTGTTATATCTCCTAATTCCCATTCACCATTATTATTATTATCTATTAAGACTCTTATCTTATAAGTAGATGGTTCAAGTTGTGAAAACGTATATTTATTTATATTCTTTATTTCCCTGATAACTTTTAGGTTATTATCTGTAATTTGGATTATGTAGCTTGGTTTATCTGTTTTTACAGCCACTTCAATTGTTCCAAAATCTTGTGATTTTTTAAAAATTAGTTTTGTTTGAACTTTATCTGAGGTATCTGCTTCAACAGATACAAAAGCTTTTTTTCCAATGTTAAATTTTATTAGAGTAAGATCTGTAGAATCATTAAGGTAATTTTTAAGGGTTGTGGTAATTTTTAATTGATGATTGTTTAACCATTCTAAATTCATTGAATCTCTATTTATAGTTATTAAACTATCTACTTTGATATATATTGAATCTTGATTTATAGATTGAGTTGGTTTATTAAATGTTAATACTGATTCCAATAGCCATTTTCCAATAATGATATTATTGGTTTTTACGTTCAATTGATATGGATCACTTTTTCTCGGAGATTCTGTAAATTTTACATAAATAGTATCTACTGACATGTTTTGTGATGAATCCATTGCTGTAATTATTGTTTGGATGCTATCAAAACTATGGTTATTATAAAATTTAATAGTATTTATATCTGGTTTTTCAATTATTAATGGAATAGTATCAGGTTGTATACTTATAGACTTTAATCCTTTATTGTATTTAGCTACAAAATATTTTCCTGTTGTTCTTGCAGATATTAAATTAAGTGGTCTTTTATCATTATTATACAGCGATATATCAACGTTGTTTATTGAACTATCAAGTTTTATAGGTTGGGATATAAACCCATATTTTTCATTTTTATATTCTAAAACTGAGTTACTGTTTTTGTCGGTAATTGAGTAAATTTTGTAAAGGTCGCTTTTTAAATTATCAATTGAGTAATATCCATTTTCATCTGTAAGTGTAAGATAACTTGGTGGACTATTAAGTATGTTAGTAGTATCATTTTCTTGATAGAGAGCTACTACAGCATCTTTTATAGGTTTTTGTGTAAATAAATCGAAGATACTACCTTTTATGTAAAGTGTATCAATTATATCTCCTGTGCTAAATGCTAACTTTAAATTTCTTGCAGGGTTTCGTTCTGTAACGTCTTGAACTGCTTCCCGAAAATTTAAAGAGTAAGTTGTATTTGCTTGTAGCTCCTCGTTTATTTTTATGGTAAGAGTTTTTTTGTTTACAGTGAACTCTGGTTTTTCAGTTAGTCTGGGTGTTATTAATATTTGTTTTTCTGGTTCTTTCAATTGAATAAATTCATCAAATTCTATTTTTATTATTTTATCTGTATAATTCAATTGTTCATGTATTGGTGTAGAACTTACCATATTAGGTGGTGTTTCATCTTTAGGCCCCCCTTCAGGCATTTTAACACTAGCACATGAATAAAGAAATAGTATATTAATTAGTATATAATTTATTTTCACTTTTGTATTATGTATATTAAACTAGAATAATTATTGTTTTGTTTAGCCAATTTGTTTGATTTATGTCCAGTTAAAAAAGCTTTAAATGGATTAGTTTTATTAGTTTTATAGCCTTCGCTCAATAGACTTACGTAGTATGAATCAAAAATCATTGGTTTTATTTCTTTGATTTTGAGTTTCTTTGAATTGAATAATTTAGTTAAAGTTTTTTTAGAAAAATGATATAGATGTCTGGGTACGTCCCAACCAGCCCAGTATTCTTTATAGTATGTGGCATCATATGATTCATAATTGGGTAATGCTACAATCATTATACCCTTTGCTGAAAGTAAGTTTTTTAGTTTTTCAATGATATCTTCTAGTTGATGAATATGTTCCAATACATGCCAAAGAGTTATAACATCGAATGGTTGATCCTCAGGTATTTCTTCTAGTGTGTTGTATATAGAAAGTCCCTTATTTTTTGAAATTGTTGAAGCTAGCTTATCAGGTTCAATACCAATTGTTTTTATATTTTTTTTATTTATATAATTAATGAAATCTCCAGTACCACATCCATAATCCAATAGTGAATTTGGTTTAATGTAATTATAGATTAATTTTCCTTTTTTATATAAAGTATATTTTCTTACCAGTTTATAAATTAATTGGATAGGATTTATAGCTTTATTTGTGTGTGATATGTATTTATTAGATTCATAATACTTACTTATTTCTTCCTTATTTGGTCTTGGATTTGTGAAAATGAAATCACATTCTTCACATTTTTGTATTGCAAAACTTTCATTGGAAACCATGTAATCCTTTGTAATTAGATAGTTTTCAAATTTTTTAGTTTTACAAACTGGGCAATGTTCTATTTTTTCGTACATACTATCTACCTAAATAAACAAGTAACACAGATATATCGGAAGGAGAGACTCCGCTAATTCTACTTGCTTGTCCTATTGTATCAGGTTTAATTTTAGTTAATTTTTGTCTTGCTTCTGTTGAAATAGCCAATACTTTTTCATAATTAAAATCAGGATGTATTTTGAGATCTTCCAGTGTTTTAACTTTTTGAGCTGCTTGTTCCTGTTTTTCTATATAGTCTTCATACTTTAATTGTATTTCAGTTTGTTCTCTAAATTCTGTTTCGTAACTATTTATTTGTTCTTTTATATCATCATTTATTTGAGATAATATATCCAACGTTATTTCTGGTCTTTTTAATATATTAAGTAATGTTGGCTTTTCTTTTACGGGTGCGGAATTATTAGCTTCTAATACAGTGTTCAATTCTGTTTTATCTGTTTTAGTATTTAAAAGGTAGGTTGTTAAATTTTTTGTTTTTTCTTTTTTATAGAACATTCTTTCGAGTTGTTCATTTCTGGCTAAGCCTATTTCTATCCCCTTTTCTGTTAGTCTTAGGTCTGCATTGTCTTGTCTGAGTAGTATTCTAAATTCAGCTCTTGAGGTAAACATTCTGTATGGTTCGTCTGTACCCTTGTTTATAAGATCGTCTATAAGTACACCAATGTATGCTTCATTTCTGGAAAGCTTAAATACTTCTAACGAATTTATTTTTCTATGAGCATTTATACCTGCCATAAGTCCTTGGCATGCTGCCTCTTCATAACCAGTTGTTCCGTTTATTTGTCCGGCAAAGTAAAGGTTTTCAATAAGTTTGGTTTCAAGACTTATATGTAATTGTGTAGGTGGGAAGTAATCATACTCAATTGCATAACCAGGTCTAAACATTTTAGCATTTTCAAAGCCTTTGATTTTTCTTAAGGCTTTTATTTGTATGTCTTCTGGCAATGATGTAGAAAAGCCATTGATATACATTTCTACTGTATTCCATCCTTCTGGTTCTACAAAAATCTGATGTCTGTTTCTTTCCGAAAAGCGATTGATTTTATCTTCTATCGACGGGCAATACCTTGGTCCCAATCCTTGTATACGACCAGTAAACATAGGTGACTTTTCAAAGCCTTCTTCTAAAATACTATGTACTTCGGTATTTGTGTATGTTATAAAACAACTCTTTTGTTGAGTAAGAGGTTTAGTTTTAGTGGAATATGAAAACTTTTGTGGATCGTCATCGCCTTTCTGTTCTTCCATTAAATCGTAGTTAAGCGATCTTCCATCTACTCTTGGTGGTGTACCTGTTTTCATTCTTCCTGATTCAAAACCAAGTTCAACCAATTGTTCGGTTATGCCTTTGGAAGCTCGTTCCCCGGTTCTTCCCCCGCCAAA
>JAOUKG010000219.1 GCA_029882725.1 Cyclobacteriaceae bacterium | reverse complement strand
GCCAACAGAAATAACTGATGTAGATTCAATTATAGATTGAATAGTTGATTTTTTTATAATAAAAACCTCGGAATGCATTTCATGATCCATGAAGTTTTCAGTTTTTACGGGTTGAAAGGTACCCGCCCCTACATGTAGGGTTACATATTCAATTTTGTGGTTTTTTTTCAGGTCAGACATTATCTCATTAGTGAAGTGCAACCCTGCAGTTGGAGCCGCAACAGCTCCTGGAATTGCACTGTATATAGTTTGATAGCGCTCCTTATCTTCAGGTAATAGTTTACGTTTGATATAAGGGGGGAGGGGAATGTTTCCAAGAATTTCCAATATTTCACCAAATGAGTTCTGTCCCGTCCAGCTAAATTTTACTAACTGATTTTCACTGTCTTCCAACTTGGCATTTAATTCAAAATCTGCTGTTTTAATTGATAAAGAATCATTTTTCCACCGTTTCATATTCCCAATGAAACATTTCCAGGTACAGGATTCTTTTTGCGCCATAGCAATTGCCATGTCCTCTGAAGGACTTACAGGATTTAATAAAAAAACCTCGATTAAAGCACCTGTTGATTTGGTGAATAATATTCTTGCTGGTATTACTTTGGTGTCATTAAAAACCAATAAAGAACCTTTGGGTAAATGAGAGTCTATCTTTTTAAAGGTAGAATGTTGTATAGTTCCATCGTAATATAATAATTTGGAATCACTTCTTTTACTTGTAGGGTAGTTTGCAATTTTTCCTTCAGGTAGGTCATATACGTATCCGGAAAGGTTTTCGTTTTCATTCATTTGCTGCAAAGATAATATAGAGGATTGCTTTTATACTTTTTTTGCAAATCAATAATGAGGTTTTTCTTTAATTTAGCACATTATACTTTTAATTAGAGTTAAAATATGCCTCAAATCGATATTGTCCCTTATAATTTAAAATTTTCCTTCGAAGCCAAAACGTCGCGTGGTAGTCTCCTGAAAAAACAGGTTTGGTTTATAAAGGTTTATAATGACAAGTATAATAAAATTGGTTGGGGGGAATGTAATGTCATTCCCGGACTTTCAGCAGATGGGGATTTAGGTTATGAATCAATTTTGAACAATTGGAAGTCTAAATTTATTGATTTTGAACCCAATTCAGAACATGAAATTTTAGAGTTCGTTTCCGAAACAATTCCTAATCAGTTTCCAGCAATGAAAATGGCCTTTGAAACTGCTTTTTTGGATTATTTAAGTGTAACACCTTTTGAAGTATTTGGAGGTGATTTTTTTGCTGGCATTGAAGAAATTCCCATCAATGGCCTTATATGGATGGGGAATAGTGAATTCATGAAAAAACAGTTGCAGGAAAAAATTAAAATGGGATTTACCTGTATCAAAATAAAAATAGGAGGAATAGATTTTGAAGAAGAATGTAAAATTCTGAGTTACGTTGTAAATGAGTATAAAAATGAAGGGATTACATTAAGGTTAGATGCAAATGGGGCTTTTTCTCAGGATAATGCTTTAAAAAAGCTTGAAAAATTAGCCAAATTTAACATACATAGTATCGAACAACCACTTCCTTCAGGATCACTTTATCTTTTCGATTTGTTAAGGCTGTCTCCTATACCGATTGCATTAGATGAAGAATTAATTGGTAAGTATGGCAAAAGGGAAATGGAGGATATAGTTAGTATGAAACCGAATTTTTTGATTTTAAAACCATCACTTTTGGGTGGCTTCAGGCAAACTTCTGAATGGATTGATATTGCTGAAAAAGAAAATATTGGTTGGTGGATAACTTCGGCCTTGGAGTCTAATATTGGTTTGAATGCAATAGCCCAGTTTACTGCTGGATTTAATAACCCTATACCACAGGGTTTAGGTACGGGGCTGATTTATGATAATAATGTAACATCACCCTTAACAATCCGGGGAGAAAGCCTGATTTATGATAAAAATAAACAATGGGATATTTCTTTGATTGATAATTCCATTTAACCAGGATTAACCCTGTTTAGTCAATTCGGTTTTATAATCCTGTAGTTCTATAATAGCTTTATTGATGATTTTCTTTAAAGCCATAAACTTTTCAGAAATATGCACACCTATGTTTAAATCTCCGGAGTTTCCTGAAGCCTCAATTTCTTTAACTAATTGGATACCACTACTCAACCCCATAAATGAAATAGAGGGCTTTATTTTATGCGCTTCCTTGGAAACATCCCTCCAATTTTTTTGTTCAATCAGAGACTCAATTTCAATGATGCTCTTTGGTGTTGATTTCACGAATACATCTATCATCTCTAACACAAATTGTTTGTCACCGTGGCATGAATCAAATAAATAACTTAGATCAGTAACATTTTCTTTTTTGTCAGGTTCAGGGAAATTGGATGAATTTACCCCCTTTTCATACTTCACAAGGAGGTTCAAAAGTTCTTCTGGTCTAAATGGTTTTGAAATATAATCATTCATACCTACCTCAAAACACCTTTCTGTATCTGCTTTTACGGCATTAGCTGTCAATGCAATTATTGGAATATTCGATTTTGGTGGCCTGAATTTTTTTCTAATTAAAGTAGTACTTTCAAATCCATCCATTACGGGCATTTGTAAATCCATCAATATCAAATCATAATGTTTGGTACTGATCTTTTCCATAGCTTCAATGCCATTTTCAGCCTCATCAGCATCGATATTCCATTTTTTTAGAAGCTTAGTTACATATAGCCTATTAATATCATTGTCTTCAACCAGTAAAACTTTATAGTTTTCAAACCAATAATCGCGTTGAGGTTTCTTACTCTTTTTTTCCTCTAAATCATCGAAGGTACCTGTTTTATAGGGCAGGGTAAATTTAAAGTCACTTCCCTTTTTTTCTTCGCTACTTACTTTTATTTCCCCTCCTTGCAATTCTACTAATTGTTTGGTTATTGCCAACCCTAAACCGGTTCCTCCATACCTTCTTGTTACAGATTCATCTGCCTGTGTGAAGCTCTCAAATATACTTTTCAATTTCTGCTTTTGGATGCCGATACCAGTATCTGAAACAGTAAATGATATATAACACACATTTTTAATTTTATATTCAAGGTTAACAGAAACCTCAATTTTACCTTCATGTGTAAATTTTAATGCATTACTTAGTAAATTTATTAAAACTTGATTGAGTCTTACTGGATCTCCAATTATTATTAAATTAGCCTCAGGACTTAAATTAAAATTCAAGGAAATGTTTTTTGACTTGGCTTGATAGATAAATGTGTTATTAAGTGAATCAAGCTGGCTTTTAAGGGAAAAACCAATTTTCTCCAATTTTAACTTTCCTGATTCAATAATAGAAAGATCCAATATATCATTAATAATTACTTTCAGACTTTCAGCAGATTTTTGAATAGCAGACAGATAACTTTTTCGTTCATCATCATCAGTGGATTCAGCCATTAAACTAACTAATCCTGCAATTCCATTGATAGGAGTTCTTATTTCATGACTCATATTCGCCAGAAATTGTTCCTTGGCTTTTTGGGCTTTTAAAAGCTCTTCAGCATCCTTTTTACGTTGGGTAATATCTCTGCAATCTAAAATCAACCCTTCAATCCTGTTTTTATGCCATATATTGATACTGTTGAATTCAAAATATCTATATGAACTGTCTTTACATAAAAAATAAAATTCAATATTTTCCTCAAAGGGCTTACTTATACTTTTTTTAAAGGCCTCTTTGAAAGAGGTTAATGTGTCGGGGTGTATGAAATCAAAAAAGTTTTTTTCAATTAAACTATTAGGTTTGTAACCCAGATTTTCCTCAACTGCCCGGTTATGATACTTTATAATTCCTTGAAAATCTACTATAAAAATTACATCGGAGCCGTCTTCTACAACAGGTTTAAAGAATTCTTCCTTGCTCACATAACTGTCTAGGTTCTTAGGATTCTTCATTTTCCATCTCTTTTAAGTAACGATATATTGTAGATTTACCGATATCTAATTTTTTTGCAACAAGAAGTACGTTGTTATCGTATTTCTCCAGATGTTGCTTAATTAATTGATCAGTGTATTCCTTTAAGGTGAAATTTGCAAATTGTATGTTGTCGTGTAATAAATTGTTGGTTTGGATATCTTCGGCTTTTATCTCATTATTATCGGATAAAACGGCCGCCAATTCTATAATGGATTTAAGCTCTCTCACATTTCCGGGAAATGGGTAATTCAACAACTTCTCACTGGCTTCCATGTCTATTTTTGTAATATTCAACTGATTTTCTTTGCAAAAAATATCAAGGAAATACTTTGCCAACAAAAGGATGTCATTTTCGCGGTCGCGTAAAGGAGGCAGTTCAATAGGCAATCCAAGTAATCTATAATATAGATCTTCCCTAAAAGTGCCTTTTTTTACTTCCTCAGAAAGATTTTTATGGGTAGCAACCAAAATACGTACATCAATATTAATTAATTCTGACCCTCCAATTCTCACCAATTCTTTTTCCTGAAGTACCCGAAGAAGTTTTGCCTGTAAATCAAGTTCCATTTCACCTATTTCATCTAAGAATAAGGTGCCTCCTTGTGCCTCCTCAAACTTTCCAATTCTCCTGCTTAAGGCCCCTGTAAAGGCTCCTTTTTCGTGTCCAAAAAGTTCACTTTCTACGAGATCTCTTGGAATAGCTGCAAGGTTGATAGCCACAAAAGGTTTCTTTTTTCTTATAGAATTATAATGTATAGCCTTCGCTACCATTTCTTTTCCCGTTCCGGTTTCTCCGGTAATAGTTACAGTAATGTTGGTTCTTAAGGCTTTTTCAAGTAGGGTGAACACCTTTTTCATTACCGGACTATTCCCTTTGATTGCAGCCTCAAAATCATATTTCCCTTGTACTTCTTTCCTTAAGTTTTCAATTTCTTTGATGAGAATTACATTTTTACGTGCGTTGTTAACAATATTTAGTAGTCTGTCTTTGGTTTCTTTGTCTTTTGAAATATAATCGTATGCTCCAAGTTTCAATAAATTCACAGCAGTGCCTATCTTCTCTTGTGCCGATATAATTATAACAGGGATTTGTTCATTAAAAGATTTTATAGATTCGAGAACCTGCTCACCAGTCAAATCAGGAAGGGAATAATCAAGGGTAATCAAGTTGGGTTGCTTGTGTAAGTTATCAAGTACAGCCTTCCCTGTGTTGAAACATTCTACAACAAAATCAGGATTTAAACTTAATACATATTGTAGGAATTTAAGGTAAGAGGGGTCATCTTCTACAATAAAAATTTTAAAAGGCTCTTCTTTATTCATTCAAATTTTATTAAAAAATGGTTTCAGGGTAATTGCTATTAAAGACTAACTCCTATTCACTATAAAAGTCTTTGCAAATTTGCTTTTCTAAGTACTAGTATACTACGAATTTCAAGAAATTTAAAGTTTCAAATTAATTATTTATGATTTATTAATTTTTTTCAATCCCTTTTCTTAACTTATATTTTAGGTTTCTAATTAAAATTTGAATTTTATCATTGCAATTTTGATTAATGCCTTATTTTTGATTTTAGAATTTTCCAATAAAAATATTTATTCTATGATAGCTGAATTTGAAGTACTTGAACAAGAGGATATTGACTTGTTGTTGAAAACACCTCTGTATGTATCGATTCTTATTGCGGGTGCTGATGGAAAAATTGATAAAAATGAATTGAATGAGGCTATTAGTCT
>JAOUKG010000218.1 GCA_029882725.1 Cyclobacteriaceae bacterium | reverse complement strand
GTTCGAACAGTAGTTACCGCATCAATATCCGTGGAAGTTCATTGCGTTCTCCTTTTGATGTACGTAATGTAAAGGTGTATTGGAATGGAATTCCCTATACCGAAGCTGGAGGAAGTACGTCTTTTAATTTATTAGATCCATCTTTTTTTGGAAATATGGAAATTATTCGGGGTCCTTCTTCTTCACTTTATGGAGCGGGAAATGGAGGAGTGATCCTTATCGATTCCAAAAAGGAAAAAGGGAAGTTTGTTGAATATGGCTTTACCGCTGGGTCATTCGGTTTTCAAAAACATAATTTTGCAGCAGGATTGCCTGCTGGTTCCGGGTCACATACCATACACTTTTCAAACGTGAAAGTAGACGGGTACCGCAACCATTCGGAAATGGACCGTTCAACATTCGAATACAACGGATTGTTTTCAATAAACAGTGATCAATCAATAGAGGCCAATATTTTATATACAGATTTATTTTATGAAATACCCGGAGGATTAAATGCTACACAATATGAAGCCGACCCACAACAGGCTCGTCCCCGTAGTGAGGAATCAAATGCTTCAGCCAAAGTCAAAAACCTTCTTATGGGTTTAAACTATAAAAATGAACTTTCCAGTAATTTGACACTGAACAATTCTTTTTATTCCGTTGTTCATGATTTTGAAAACCCATTCATTCTTGATTATAAAAGAGAAGCACAACAAGGAATAGGTACCCGAAACACCCTGCAATACCAGCATGACAAGGGGCTGGCAAAATTGAAGCATACCCTGGGAGTTGAAATTCAATACAGTTTTACCTCAGCACGTAATTATGGAAATGTAGCCGGAGTATCAGACACACTCAACTTTGATGACCAAATCCGAAACCGTCAATCCGTTCTGTTTCTTCAGTCTGAATTCCAAAGGGAAAATTTACACCTTACTGCCGGGTTAAGTGTTAACCATTTGAAATACGATATTTATAGATTGTGGGATGTGGACCTGGACAGTACTTATCAGTTTGTAAGAAATTTTGCCCCCGTTATCACACCGCGAATTAGTGCCTTATACAACTTTGGGAAAGTATCGGTATATGGAGTGACAGGCTATGGGTTTTCCCCTCCTACTCTGGATGAGGTTCGCACCAACGAAGGATCTCTGAACACCGATATTGATGCTGAAAAAGGGGTAAACTATGAAATAGGAACAAAAGCTGAAATTCTGCCAGATTTATATGTTGAGTTTTCTGCTTTCTACTATCAGTTAAAAAATACCATAGTAGATTACTCAAGCCTGCGAGGAACCGACTTATACAGAAATTCGGGTTCTACCGATCAAAAAGGTGTGGAGATATCAGCACGTTATGACCTTCCTAACCGAAAGGAATTTCGACTGGAAAATTCAGTGTATCTCTCTTACACCTACCACGATTTCAAATTCAGGGAATATATAATTAACTCCAACGATTATTCAGGAAATTATCTTCCCGGTATTGCACCACACACCGTTTCCATGACCTGGAACACCACCGATAAAAGTGGATTGTACTTTTCAGCCTTCTATTTATACAAAGATGCCATTCCGTTGAACAATGTAAACGATGTTGAAGCAAACGATTTTCATTTGTTAAACTTGAAAATGGGATATAAGAAAGATGTAAGGATGCGATACCATGAAGGGGCTAATAATCTTGTTAAAACCAGTGATCAACTAAACGTGTATGTTGGAATTAACAATACATTAGACAAAAAATACAGTCTGGGTAACGACGTAAATGCTTTTGGTGGCCGCTATTATCAACCAGCAGCAAGCAGAAATTTTGTGGTGGGAGTGAGTTATAAGTTGGGGTATTAAGGGTTAGATCAAGAATCAGAATACAAGGGAATATTCATGCCAAATACCCATAAAAATTCCCTCTAGATTATACATTAATTTAGAGGGAATTTTCTAAGAACCCATACTTTCCGCCGTATTGAAATTTGGCCTAAAACAATAAATACTTGTAATACCCGAAAAATTCCCTGAACAATGAATAAATATCTCTTAACTCATAATAATTTGGATGAGCTCCTGTAACCTTTTTGACTCCTGCTTTTCTAAAAGCCAACTTCGCCCTACTGATGTGATAGAATTGACTTACTACGATCACAGAAGAGCTTTCAGGGAAATTGGCACTAAAATTTTGCACGGTTAACAGAGTGTTATTTCCATTATCATCGGTAATAACATTGTAGCCAGGTACTCCATGACTAATCAAATATTCTGACATCTTTGCCCCCTCATAAACCCCTTCCTTCCCCAGGCCCCCGCTAACAACTATTTTATCAACCAATGAATCATTATACAATTGAAGCCCTTTATTCACCCTTGCCTTTAATCGATCAGACAAAGTCCCATCTGGATTTACGGTATTGCCAAAAATAACAGCATAATCGCTTTTAACCGGATTATCATTAAGACCATCGACCACGATAATAATTTCATGGAGTAGGAACCAAGAAATTAACAAGAATCCTATAAGTTTAATTTTTATTCTCATTTAATAAGTCCACAATTAATCAATATACCAAATCCCATTCTTCATCACCTTTTCCACTTTTTTCAAGGTTTTTAGATCTTCGGCAGGGTTTCCTTCCACAACAATGAGATCTGCCAGAAAATTTGCTTGTATTCTACCGAGGTTATTTCCCAAATGCATGATATCGGCATTACCTGAGGTGATGCATTGTAATACCTGCTGAGCCGACATACCATAATCATCCATTAGCAAGAACTCCTTTACATTATCTCCATGCTCAAATACTCCCACATCGCCCCCTGCCAATATCTTAACTCCAATTTTCAGCGCAAGTTGATACGCGGTTATCGATTGTTTTACCCTTTTTGGTTTCTCTTCCTTACCCTTTACCCATCCTTTATACTCACTAATTGATTCCCCTGCTGCCAACGTTGGGCAATACGCTACTCCTTTTTCTTTCATTAACTCAAACACCTCCCGATTACCACCACTTCCATGCTCAATAGTCTCGACACCGGCGAGAACTGCCATTTTCATAGCTTCCGCTGAATTGGCATGAGCCACTACATAACGTCCACTTAAACGGGCCACTTTCACAATAATTTCAAGCTCTTCCTGAGTAAAGGTAGGCAATGATTCATCGTTGGGTCCCCATCGGTAATCGGCATATACTTTAATAAAATCCACCCCTCTGCTAATCTGATTTCTGGTGGCTTCATATAAATCGTTGCCATCCGCTTCTTCGGCTCCTTTATGGATGTCAATTTCAGTACTGAACCCTTTGGGGCCATAAGTTCCGGTGGCAACCAATGCAGGGCCTGCTACCAACATCCGTGGTCCGGGAATCAACCCTTGATCTATGGCTCTCTTCAGCCCCACATCGGCATAACCTGCTCCTTCGGAACCGAGGTCACGGGTAGTAGTAATCCCCGCTAAAAGGGTCTTCCGGGCATGAATTGTTGCCCTGGCTACCCTATATGATTCGCTTTCCTTAAGAACCTGATCATTCCAGGAGGTCTGATTGTAGGGATACAACAGTAAATGGGAATGTCCTTCAATCATTCCAGGCATCAAAGTTTTTCCAGAAAGAACAACCTCTTCATTTATTTTAATTTTCTTCATTCCGGAAGTAGGGCCAGCGTAGGTAATGAGGCTATCCTCCACCAGTACTACCCAATCAGTATGCATTTTTTCCCCATCGAAAACGCGGTCTGGCTTTAACAATACTTGCCCAAACAGGTTGCATACAAAAAAATGGACGAATATTGACAGGGCGAAAGGTTTCATAAAGCTTTGGTTATTAATTAGGGCATGCTGAAAAACACGAAAAATTTTATTTAATATACAATATAGCCCTTTCTGTCCAAATAGTTTTTCAGCCAGCTCTATGTAAATTTTCACATAAGAGTTAGCTATGGCAAAATATAGGAAGAAGCACTTAATATAGACGTATAAATGGGCGACCCCTACAAGGTCGATTCCTATGGCATTTATTATACCCCGGGTTTCCAGCCTGTCGGCTTTCAACCCGGGGATACTATGGGTGACCACCCTACGGGGGTCATGAACTTCGATTAAACGCTAATTATTTATGAGGGTTCGTTATGAATAATCCGGGTTTAACCTAACGACATTAATTCCGGGTTAAACAATTACCACCCAATGCCGTAGTCATCTCCATAATTGGAAGAACCACCCCAAAATGATTTATTGTTCCAATCAAAAAATATTGCGTTTATAGGTCCTGAAGTGCGGTCGCCTATTTCAATTTTATAACCCATTTCTGACAATTTATTTCGGGTATATTTATCGGTATCGGCATTGATCCAAATTTTACCTGGAGCAGTATCATGAATTCCAAAACTATTTCTCATTTGAAAGGAATTGATATTGGAGGCCTCGGCAGCTTCCTGGGCGTTCATTCCGAACTCCACTACATTAAGGAAAAACTGCAACAAGTTTTGATCCTGGGAATCACCACCTTGTACAGCGAAAGACAAAAAGGGTTTTCCATCTTTCAATGCGAGGGTAGGTGTAAGAGTTGCTCTGGGTCGTTTTCCCGGCTCTACTACGTTGAAGGGATTTTCTTTGGGGTCCAACACAAAACTCTGCATACGTTGACTGAGTCCTACACCGGTATTACCTCCTATTACAGCCGGAATCCAGCCACCACTTGGAGTTATTGAAACTACCCAGCCTTCTTCATCTGCGGCTTGAATTGAAGTAGTACCGGCAAGGAAATCACTCATATATTGTTCATCGTTGATAGGGTGCCCGTTGAAGGATACTTTATTGCTCCATGCATCCAGTAGTTCGGTGTAAGGATTTTTTCCACCTTGAAACGGATAGGGATCACCTGGTTTTACGTTGGGATCATTATTTTCCCAATCTATGGTTTTAAGTCTTTCCTTGGCATATTCTTTCGAAAGAAGGCCTTTAATTGGTTCTTCGGGGGCAAAATAAGGGTCGCCATAGTAAAAATCACGGTCTGCAAAGGTGAGATTCATTACCTGATACAGGGTGTGGATGTATTTTACGGAGTTATACCCCATGGATTTCACATCCAGATTTTCCAAAATATTCAGCGCCTGCAACATTACAGGGCTCTGCACCCAATGAGTGAGTTTATAGACATCAATTCCTTTATAATTAGTAGAAAGTGGCTCCTCAATATATACTTTCCAGTTGGCTAAATCTTCTTTGGTAATAAGTCCGCCTTGCTCTTGTACTCCACGCGCAAACTCTTCTGCTATATCGCCTTTATAGAAACGATCGTAAGCAGCATAAATAGCCTCTTTTCTTGATTTTCTTTTTTTGAGAGAAGCTGCCTCCGTATCTACCAGTTTTTTAAGAGTATTATATAGATCTTGCTGAACAAAAATTTCACCGGGCTTGGGGCCAACTAGTTCTCCATCCTTTTCTTTAAGAAACAACTTTTTTGAATAGGGCCAGTCGGATATTTTGTCCTTTCCATTTTCAATCTGACCAGAGGCAACTCTTTCCATAGGATACCCTTGGGCCATTTGCATGGCTGGAGCCAGAATTTGCTTCAGGCTCATAGTACCATATTCAGCAAGCATCGTCATAAGCCCACCGGGAGTACCGGGTGTAACAGCTGCCAACGGACCATACTGAGGGGGATATTTCATATCTTTTCCTTGAAAAAATTCAGGAGTTGCACCGGTG
>JAOUKG010000217.1 GCA_029882725.1 Cyclobacteriaceae bacterium | reverse complement strand
ACCTAAAACTCCTTCCACTATATCCAACGGGTAGTATTGAAAGTCATCTTTCAATGAATCATACCTTATTAGCCCTCTGTTAGTACCTGCCCATATTTCAGATTTACGGCCTTTATAAATTACATTGATGGAATTCCACTCACTATAATTATCATTCGAGGTATACTGATAATTCTTGATTTCCTCTCTCCGGGTATCAATTCGGCTTATTCCACTTTCATAAGTACCCACCCACAAATAGTCTCTATTATCCTCCACAATTGAACTTATATTGTTTCCAGCCAGACTATTGGAATCATTAGGTATAGATGTGTAAGTTTTTATTTCGTATCCGTCAAAAACATCCAATCCATCCTGGGTTCCTATATAGATAAATCCATTCTTATCCTCAAAAATAACATTAACGGTCTGCTGACTCAATCCATTGTCAACATTTAACGATCTAAAATGAATAATGGGATTTTGCGCCCATAAAACCACGGAAATCAACTGAAAAACCAAAAAAAAGGTTATTTCCCGTAGCATACATCAGGAATTCAGGGGTAACAAAAAGCTAAATTCAGAACCTTTACCGGGTTTACTTTTAATAGCCAATTCACTTTTATGCCTTTTCAAAAAATCCACACATATTTTTGTCCCCAGTCCTGAGCCCTGTTCACCATCGGTTCCTGTGGTACTCTTATGTAGCGCTGGGTTGTAAATTACATCAATCTGATTTTGAGTCATTCCTAACCCGTTGTCAATGATGGCCAAATGTATAAAATCTCCTATTATTGATGCCCTTATTTCAACATTTCCGCCGATAGGCGTGAATTTAATTGCGTTGGTTAATAAGTTCCTAATCACTGTAGAAATTAAATCAATATCGAAAAAGGCTTTTATTCCGCAATTCACTTTTACATCTACTTTAATTTTTTTCTTTTCAATTGAAGGTTCCAGAAAATCCATAACCTTCCTGATCACGGGAACTAAAAGGTTGATTTTTGGAGAGTAACTCACTGAATTCTTCTGACCATTAGCCCATGAAAACAAATTGTCCAATACACCTAAAGTTGAGACACTTTGTTTTTTCATCAATTCAGAAATTTTGAATACCTCCTCCTCTTTCATTTCTTCTTTTTGGTCGTACATCATCTCTGCCAAAAGTGCCATATTGGCTACGGGGCCCTTCAAATCATGTGCAATCACCGAAAAGATTTGATCTTTGGAATCATTTAATGTAGATATCTCGTTGTAACGTTCAGCAAGGTTCAAAGCGTTGGTAACTCTGGCCAGAAGTTCGACGGGGTCAACAGGTTTCTTCACATAATCAGTAGCTCCTGCTTCAAGTGCTGTTTTTAAATTTTTGGGCGAAGTCATGATCCCCGTACACATTACTATAGGAGTATTCTTAATTTTCTCATGGCTTCTCACTTTCTTGATCAGTTCGATCCCACTCATATCAGGCATATCCCAATCTGTAATGATCAGATCCGGAAATTCCTTTTTCGTTATTTTCAGTGCTTTCTTTGAATTTAAAGCCTGAAGCATTCGAAAATGATCTCCCTCGAGCATAAGGTAATCCACTATTACCTTAATATTGTCGGACTCATCATCCACTACCAGTATGGTCTTTTTCTTGCTCATGGGAGGTTAATTCACTCTTGAGTTTTAATACATTATAAACTCAGCTTCAAAATAAATGGTATGGCCTCACATTTCCACTTACTTTATATAAAAAAAACAAAAAACAATACTTTTCGGGATACAGACTATTTCCAAACTTCCACTTCATACATCACCATATCAATTTTTGCACGAGAATAATACAATGGAAAAAATCCATCATCGGCCCAGGGTTTAAATAAGTTCTTATAAAAAGGACTGGAAATATTTCCCGATTGACCGGGATTATTCATCGAAAGTGTTTCATCCCAATCGCCTGTATTGATTAACAACCTGAAAGAGGCGCCCGAGGTTTGATTATCGCCACCTCCAGTCGCTCCCACCGTGTAGGAGTATCCTCCCCTCGCTACAGGACCTGCTTCAAATTTAGCCTTATACTCCTTATTCAAAGCAGCACTCAATGGATGCCTGAGCAAAATATGTTTGTACTTCTCTTGTCCGTATTGCCATTTCCCTTTATCATCCCCCAATTTTTCATTTAGAACAAGTAATGTACTTTGAAGTGCTTTCTTATATAATTCAGTCCTATCTCCAATTCTTTCCTCATGATCTGCTTCCACCCAATTTACTATGTTGGTCATGGGAATATTCAACAAACCCGATTTTTCCCCGGGCAAATTCTTTTCGGTAATTATCTTTCTTAATTCTTTTTCGAACTGTACGTATATGGCTGCAGCCACCGAAGATTTCTCCAACTTAAAATCCCAATTGAGCACAATCTCAGCCAGGATTTTTAAATCGGGTGTTTCAAAATCCATTTCTTTCATTATTGGCACCAAAATACTTGCAGGTACGGCATAATAATCTGTTTGCAATTCAGCCATTTGGTCCATCGATACCTTCTCAAGTCCCGACAACACCATTTCTATACGCTTTCCGCGGAATTTATCGGCCCACTCATAGCCAATGGCTCCATTTTCCGGATAGTCTTTTGGGATTACATTTTCATTCGCTGTAGCGAAATAGCCTTTTGGTGGGTTATCAAGATGGGGTTTATCCACAATGGCCAAATATCCCTCCCATTCGTACCTACCATCTCCCGGAACAGGTACCATTCCGCTGAAATTTTTACGAATAGGTGCTATACCCACTGCCTGCCATCCGATAGTACCTTCCTTATCGGCCCATATCATGTTTTCCCCGGGAATATGACTGGCATTACATGCCTGCCTGAATTCTTCCCAATTGGTAGCCTGGTCCATCATTAAACTCGCCAAATAAGGAGAGCCCCCCACTTCCAACCAGCCACAACGCATTGCGGCAGCCGTTTGAGCTTCCGGATCATGAAAGGTTACAGGCCCGTGAATAGAATAACGGTGTTTTACAATTTCAGGATTCCTGCCCCTTACAGGAATGGTATCCCATACTACTTCAAATGCTTTCCACCCTTCTTTGTATCTATACTCTTCCGGATTTTTCGGGTTTAACTCATAAATCATCAAATCCTCAGCGTCTGTCCCAAAAACGGTAAGCCCCCAGGCTCCATATTCATTATGACCAATCGAAATTCCCGGTATTTCAGGTTCTCCACCTCCTATTACGTTCCAACCCGGCGCAACCAGATGCACAATATAACGCAATGAAGGAACCGCCTGTGTTCTATGGGGGTCGTTTGCCAACATTGGAAAGCCTGTAGCCGATTTATCTCCGGAAATAATCCAATTATTGCTGCCTTGGGTAAATCGTTCTTGCTTTTCAGAACTAACTTCAGAAGGTAAAACCCATGAAACCGGATTTTCAGCCCGGTATTCTTCCGCTACATCCTCGGGCTGAAATTGTAAGGATCTTCGAAAATCATTGTATGGTTTGATTAAATCCTTCTCCAATAACTCTGAAGTGATGGACTTGTCCAATGACAAATCGGGAATGCCGGGCTCAAAGTCAGACAGAGCAATTACCTCTTCTGCGCCCAATTTGGCCACCGCCCGTCCATAATTCAGTTCATCTCCAATATTTCCCAAAAGTCCCTGATGCCTTGAAATTACTACCTCCGGAGTCCACTTTTGAGGTAAAATATCCAACATTCTAAACTCAATAGGCAATTCGGCCGGATTGGCCAACATATAATCGATATAGGCATTCACCCCATCTACATACGCTTCTATAATTTGTTTCCCACGTGGATGATAGTGATTCATTTCCTCATCCATATTACCACGAAACTTAAATAACCTGACACCGACATCCCTGTTCAACTCACGTTCCCCCAACACTTCTGCTGCCGTTCCTGTGGACTGCATCCTCCAAACTTCAAACTGAAAAAGTCGGTCCCTCGCGGCACTGTACCCCTGTGCAAAAAACAAATCATGTTCATTTTCCGCATAGATATGAGCCACACCAAAACTGTCCCGAACTACTTCAACCCGGTTCTGAAGCCCCGGAATAGAAACTGATTTTTCATTAACCTCACTGGTTGTACACGCAAAAAAGGCCAAAAAGACGATAGGTAAAAAGTATAGGTATTTCATGTCGGAATTTATGGTTTTTTAATGAAATACCAATATTGGAGAGGCAATTAAACACCACCTCCCCTTTCCCTTATTTTTTCTTGTTTATTCCAAACAAACCATAAATCGGGCAAAAACCCATCAAACTCGTCAATGTGAAAATACCTGCTACAATCACTAAAACAAGCCCTACTGTTCCTGTAACAATATCATTGAAATACAAAATAACAAAAATGGCAGACACGATTAATCTGATAATCCTGTCGGCACTGACCATGTTTTTATTCATCTTTATATTGTTTTATACTAAATTCTTCCCTAAAACCATTAAACCGCATCTTTTTATGCTAAAAGGCTAATGATTTTCACTTTGTTAACAGAATAAATATACACTATTTTAAATGAAATCTCTGTAACTCTTATTACATTGTCAATTATCCATCATCAATTATCCATTATCCATTATCAATTATCAATTATCAATTAATAATAGCCATAGCCTGGTGCTGAATATCACATTCCATAAACATTTCCCCTTCCTCAATAAATCCAAATTTCTTGTACAAAGGAATTACATCTACCTGAGCATATAAATACATTTTCTTGTCAGGGAAGTTTTTTTGACAATCGGCAATCACCGATTCCACCAACTTGCTGGCCAGGCCCAAACCTCTGTATTCCTTCAAGGTACAGAATCGCTCAAGTTTCACACCGTTAGTTGTGGGTCGTGATCGGGCAGCGGCAACCGGAATGTTATCTACAGTCACCAAAAAGTGTGAGGATCCGCTATCGAAACCATCGAACTCATCCTCTTCGGAAATCATTTGCTCCTCCATAAAGACCACTTTTCTTACGTCAAAGCAATGTTCAATCTGTTCTGGCGAAATAGCCTTAATGACTTTTATCTCTTGGTTTTCCTTTCTCATCACGTTGGTAAGCATCAATTATATCTTTGACTATTCTATGACGAATCACATCTTTATCAGTAAGATTAACAAAGCCTACGCCCCGAACCCCTTTCAATATTCTGATTGCTTCAATCAATCCAGACTTTTGATTTCTGGGTAAATCTATTTGACTGATATCTCCCGTGATAATCATTTTTGATTCGGGGCCCATCCTTGTAAGAAACATTTTTATTTGCATGGGCGTAGTATTCTGTGCCTCATCCAAAAGTATGAATGCTTCATTCAACGTTCTGCCCCTCATATAAGCCAGTGGCGCAATTTCGATAATCCCTCCCTCCATATAATAACGAAGTTTTTCAACTGGAATCATGTCCCGCAAGGCATCGTAAATAGGACGAAGATAAGGATCCAGTTTCTCTTTTAAGTCACCAGGAAGAAATCCAAGATTTTCTCCTGCTTCTACCGCCGGACGCGTAATTATAATCTTTTTAACTACCTTATTCTTTAAAGCTTGCACTGCCAGGGCTACAGAAATATATGTTTTACCTGTACCTGCAGGTCCTACAGCAAAGACCAAATCATTTTCCTGTAAGCTGTAAATAAGCTTTTGCTGATTGATGGTTTTGGGTTTTATTGATGCTCCTCTGGTTCCAAAAATCAAGACATTTTTATTATCTTCGGGA
>JAOUKG010000216.1 GCA_029882725.1 Cyclobacteriaceae bacterium | reverse complement strand
CGGCTTACCGTTAACTATTTCAACAGCCTGTACGTCTTCAACACATGCAATCGGGTTTGCCTCCGACCTCATAAAAAGTGGCGAAGCTACTTATGTTCTGGCAGGTGGATTGGATATCCTTCCCATTGAAACTTTTGCGGGATTTCATAATCTTGGCTTACTCTCAAAAGAACCCTGTACACCTTTCGGAATAAACAGGGGGACCACATTAGGTGAAGGATCTGCTTTTTTACTTCTCGAAAGTGAGGAATCAGCCGTTAATAGGGGCATCCAACCTATAGCCAGCTTTTTGGGCTTTGGACTAGGGAGTGATGCCTACCATGATGCCAAGCCAAGTCCACTGGGCTATGGAATGGCTCGGGCTCTAACAAGTGCACTCAGTAATTCGGGCCTAAAATCCAGTGATATCCAATATATCAATGCTCATGGTACAGCCACCGAGGCCAATGACTCTGCCGAATGGAATGCAATTCTGAAGGTTTTTGGTAAACATGCCCATAAATTACCCATAAGTTCTAGTAAAGGCCACTTTGGGCACGTACAGGGATGTGCGGGAGCTTTGGAAAGCATTACCACGCTGGTTTCTATAAACAATGGAGCCGTTCCCCAAACTAAACACCTGTTTAACAAACGGCCCAATTCACCAACGGATCCCATATATGAAAAATCACCCCGATTACATGAAGTTAAACATGCAATTTGTACAAATGCTGCCTTTGGCGGTGTAAATGCGGCCCTTGTTTTTGGAAAAGCCGGCACCACATCCATAAAAGAAGTACTACCAAAGCGAAAGATCGGTATTATTAGTTCAGGTATAGCGTTAAATGGTGAAGGCATTGAAAAGTTCGTGCCATTAGGGGAAATCCGTGGGACAGATCCTTCAATACGTTATCTGGCTGGCGCAGTAGCCTCAACACTGGCCAATGCCAATATAAAAATCCGAAGTTTAAAATGCGAAAATATAGGCCTTTTTGTGGGACAAGAAAGGATTTCGCCAGAAAGCTACAAGATATTTAACAATAGTATTAATGAACGTGGAGTAAACCATTTGTCAGCTTCTGCATTTACTCGAATGGTAGTAAACAACGCCACAGGCGTCTGCAGTAGGTTTTTCGGACTAAAAGGACCTACAACAACTCTTGCATCCTCTCATAATACCGGGCTTGCAACACTAATACTTTCGGCTAACTACCTGTCTTTCCATGATGACGTTTCATATTTAATCGCAGCTGCTGTTGATGAACCTGAAGAATCAGATCTCTACGATGCAAAGGCTGTTAGTATTTTACTACAACCCGAGACTAAAAATGATATAGCCCCTTTTTACCTTACAGGTTGGTCCTTTACTTCCAATGGAGAAAATGCTAGAAAAAAAGCATTAAAAAAAGCTCATAAAAATGAAAATGAAGTTATTTCTATTGAAATTAAAGGTTCATTAGCCACATCGGGACTAAGTACTATTTTATCCGTTATTAACACCTATAAAAAAAATGAAACTACCCCTCTACTCATCTATAGTAAAGATAATTATGATGTAGAGGCAGCCATCGTTATAGAAAGAAATATTGAATATGCAGCCTGAACTTAAAATAAAAATTGAACAAAGGGAAAATTTACTCAACAGAGTAAGAAAAATGCTTATCTCAGCCTTACACCTAAATGCCTCTCCTGAAGAATTAGATCCTGAAACAACTTTGTTTGCTACTGGTTTGGCACTCGATTCAGTAGATGCTGTTGTTATTATAGTAGAATTGGAAGCTGAATTCAACATCAGTATTTCAGAAGAAGAGAGTATGTTAGCCCTACGCACGATCAATTCATTAGTTGATTTAGTTTTAATTAAAATGAAAGAAAATGAAACTGTCTAAAGAATCTGAAATAGGTTATCATGCGATACGTTCGGGTGTGGCTTTTTCTGAAGATCCGGATCTTCTGTGTCTGCAAATAAAAGGCGATTCTGCTTTAGATGTGTTAGATAAAATTTGCCCATGCGATATATTCCTACAAAACGGACAAATGAAGCACACATTACTTCTGGATGACAATGGTATTCCCTTTGCCGATATTTATGTATGTATGGAGGATTTTAATACATATATTCTGGGTTATTGCAAAAATGCTGATACTCTTATTGAATGGATAAACTTCAGGGCCAATACTATTGAGGACTATGCAATTATTGACCTTATGAAAACTCACTTTTGCATTAATCTGGACGGCCCATATTCATGGGAATTGGCGTCAGAAGTTTTTGGCTCAGATATTCTGAGCCTTCCTTATTTAAGCATGCTTGAAACAAATGATTTTATTGTATTCCGTGGAGGTAGAACCGGAGAATACGGGTATCATTTTCTGGTACCTAAACCACAAAAAAATAGTTGGCTCGAAAAGGTAAAGTCACAAGGTGCGGCATACAAAATAAAACAAGCAGACAAAACCGCTCTTAGTCAATGCGCTCTGGAAAATTTCTTTTTCGATTTATATAAGGAGGGTTCCTACGGTCTTTCACCCATGGAACTTCAATTGCAATGGAGGCTATCAACTCAGAAAAATGAATATCCGGGAGCCTCCGCAATTAAAAATATAAAGAAGACTGGGTGGAATCAAAGAATGGTATGTTTTATTTCTCCCGAAGAACTCAACCCCAATGACAAAATAACCTATGAAGGAATAGAAATAGGGCAAGTGCTTTCCATTGGTTACTCACCTATTCGCGGCGATTATGTTGGCAAGGCCTTATTAATTAAACCTTACTGGCACTCAGGTTTAGATGGGTTTTACGTAAATAATGTGCCTGTTAAAACTATTTCAGCTCCAAGTATTACCAACCTCAGCCTTAAAGTAAGCCCTTACCGAAATAGTTATCACACAAGAAAAGAAAGTATATAATGAATTACTGGGAGGACAAAACTGTTTTTATAACTGGTGCTTCAAGAGGTTTAGGCCGATCTATTGCGAAATCCTTTGCTTCAAAAGGCGCTTTTGTATGTATCGGTTTCCACCTCTCTGAAAAAGAAGCTACTAAAACTTTAAATGAAATTATTGAAAAGGGGGGAAAGGCTGAAATTATAAAATTGGATGTTTCTAACTTTGAATCTGTTAATAAAGTCATAAAAACCTTTATTGAAAAACACAAAAAGATAGATATACTCGTCAATAATGCAGCCATAATTGAAGACAAGCCTTTTGCTTTAATGTCGGCCAAAAATTGGTCGTCTGTGTTGGAGACTAATCTTGGAGGAGTATTTAACTGTACAAGTGCCGTTATTCGTTCCATGCTTTCACACGGTAAAGGCTCAATTATTAATATTGGTTCAGTGGCCGGTGTAGCCGCCAGCCCGGGTCAGGCTAATTACGCAGCATCAAAAGGTGGACTTATTGCATTTACAAAAACTTTAGCCGCAGAACTTGCACCAAACAAAATTAGGGTAAATTCTGTAGCGCCGGGTTTACTTACTGAAGGCATGACGATTCATTTAGACCGAAAGAAAGTTGATCAATATAAAGAACGTATACCCATGCAGCGGTTTGGCAACCCTGAAGAGGTGGCCGGGGCTGTTATTTTTCTGGCATCTGAGGAAGCCAGTTATATTACAGGACAAGTACTCGTTGTAGACGGAGGGCTCTCCCTATGATCGAACCTACTAAAACATTAGTTTTGTTTTTTTTATATTGCCTCGTTAATAAATGAACAAGTCAAACCCTGTTTTCTCAAAACAAAAAAATATATTCTTCGGACCTGAAATTATTTCGAAACTTATTTCGACTGATTATCCTATGATAATGGTAGATAAAGTGACCGAATTTGATAGCTCCAATTTAACATTATCTGCAGAACGCTATATCTCCGCAAATGAACCCGTTTTTATTGGTCATTTTCCTGAATTTAAGCTTTGGCCCGGCATTTATACCATTGAGGGTTTATCTCAATGTTGCAATATATTCAAAATGTTAGTTGAGGTAGACGAAAAAGAACTTTTGCCTGATTTAATTGAATTACAAAAATTGTTTATGCTAAAACCATACGTAGACATCACTCTACATAGAAAAATACTTGATTTGCTTAAAAACGGAAACACAAAAAATCCTAAAAAGTATAAAATTAGGGTAAAACTTTTAAATCCTGTATTTGCCGGATGCTTAATGAAATATCGTATAAAACTAATTAAAGGCAATCCAACAAAATGGATGGTTACTTCCACCGTAGAAGGAAAAGTTGTAGCTGAAGGTGAAATAACCCACACTTAATCCCAGTTAAATGTAACTGTATCTTCAGGGTTTACAATAAAATTCAAATCAAAAAATTTCGAAAGCCCCACATTAACTATTACTAACTTTTACTTCTTTCCCTCTACCTTTTCATACCTCAACAAAAAATCTTCAAGTCTTTCTGCTGGTAATTTCTTGGCAATAATCTTCTTTTTATCATCAAGCACATAAACTGTCGGCGTTTGAAATGCATCGTAAAGGTCCTGATAATTTCCTACATAACTTCTTGGGCCGTTCACATTAATGAACTTTTCCATTCCCATTTCA
Source organism: Cyclobacteriaceae bacterium (assembly GCA_029882725.1). Classification (GTDB taxonomy): domain Bacteria; phylum Bacteroidota; class Bacteroidia; order Cytophagales; family Cyclobacteriaceae; genus JAHEMU01. The sequence goes on along the minus strand of JAOUKG010000216.1, from coordinate 1,173 downwards.
TTAATATACCCTTTCATTTTAACCATAGAGGAATCGGCACAAACCGAATACACTTTTACATCAAACTGTGTGTTTTTGGTAAAATTGACTAATACGGGTGTCTCTTTTTTACAGTGCCCGCAATCAGGGTCATAGAAATACAAAATCGTGTATTTATTTTGTATGTCATACATTGACTTTGCAATTAATTTATCATCCTGCATTACTAAATTGGGGCCTTTCATACCCAGCATCGATAAACGCAATTGTGCGGCCCTATCTACAATGTTTTTCTTTAATTGTGCATCTGCCCAGAAGTCCATTTTCCCGGAACTGAAGTATTCATCAGATAAAAAAACAAACACCTTGTCCAAACCCATTATTTGAGGCGCGTAATATTTGGTTGTAAGACTCCAGGTTACAAACTTATACATCTCCTGATTCCCTGATGTTTTTGCAATGACTTTATTGATTTCTTTTATTATAGTATCGGCATCCTGGATTAATAATTTATCAAAAAACTGATCTATTTTACTAGTAATTAAAGGAAACGGAAGTCTTAATAACGATTCATCACTCAAGTCCACACCGTCCCAAAAATGATTTTTAAAATAATAATATTGATAGGTAGAATCTATTCCCTCCTCTTTATTAATCAATGGCACATCCACATCCATTCGGGCCGAAATAATTTTAGCCACCAATGTTTTTGGGTGTTTTTCTATGATATCATTTTGAAAAGCTACGACCTCCTTATTCAACCCAACAAGATTTTCCCTTGCCCTTGTCTTTTCTTCTACACTACTGGTTTCACTTTTCAATATAAGGTTTAAAGGGTCTGCTTTTACATTTTGACTCGCATTAAAAAGTAAGTTTTTAATAAACAACTCATTATTGATATCACCAATAACTTTCATTTCCCTATAAGGATCGTCGGCCTTTGTTTCCAGTTGAAAATACTGATCGTCGTATACAACAAAATCAAATAACTTGGTTTTGTCTTCAAACTTCACAATAATATATACACCTGCGGGTAGTTTCTCTTTTCCAATAAAAGAAAACCTACCATCGGTTGTTGCTTTTACAGTATCCTTTGTATAGGTATTTTCATTATAATAAAATGCCAAAAGCACTTCCTGATTTTCAAGACCGGCCACTTTAAAATCGACCTTATACCCCTCCTCCTTATGGTCC
>JAOUKG010000215.1 GCA_029882725.1 Cyclobacteriaceae bacterium | reverse complement strand
TGGCACTACCAGTTTACGTACCCTTGAAAGTTTATACTGGTTTGGTATTAAACTAATGCGTTTAGGAATTAATTGTCCTTTTGTAATAGAAAAAAGTGATATCGATTATCAAAGGAATGATTTACCCGATTACAGGAAAGTATTTCAGCATATTCTAGAAAACGCGAAATTTGATGGTGATTTTCTAACGGGTAAAACCGGAATATTTATTTACCCTAGCTATGATTTCAAAGTAGTAAATGGATTAATAACTAATTTTCACTTACCTGGATCCACTTTAATTCTGTTAATAGCTGCGTTCGTTGGTGAGGACTGGAAGAAAATATACCAATCGGCTCTTGATAATGATTATCGTTTTTTGAGTTATGGTGACAGCAGTTTATTACTACCAAAAAAATAATATTTAATGAATCTTGTATATTAAAAAACAGGAGAAGATTTAGTATTCTAAAATCTTCTCCTGTTTTTTAACTATAATTACATATTTTTTGAAGGAGTAGCAACAATTCTCACTTCAACCCTCCTACTTTCATCTTTCGAAACAGACTCCACTTTTGTAGCACCGTATCCTCTGGCAATTATTCGTCGCCTTACAACACCTTTATGATTCAAGTATTCCAATACTGATATAGCCCTTTTATTACTAATTTCTCTGTTTTGCTCATCAGTTCCATCAGAGGATGCATAACCTGAAATTTCTACATATACATCAGGATTTTCATTTAACAATTTTAATATTTTATCCAACTGAGAATAGTATTTGGCATTTAGTTCGCTTTTACCAATGTCGAAATAAACTTTTGCGGTAGTATTTAAAACTGCAGGATCAACATTGGTTTTTTTATTTTTTTCTTCTTTTTGCCTTTTTGCCTCTTCAGTTACATAAAATGTTGGTAATGAAAAAATAACTCTACCATCCACTTCTTTTTTCTCGAACTTACTTTCGTCAGACTCATCATAGTAGTAAATTCTATCAGCAGCTTCAAGGTTATCATTTTGGCTGGCGTCAAAATTCACATTATCTATGGGGTTATCCATTGCAATTAGCTCTAAAAGGTAATCAATAGCGTCCTGATCTCCTGCAGCCATCAAATCGGCCATTAATTCATAAGCATCAATACTATCACTTTGAATAAGTGCTGCCTCGTGCGCCATTTTCATATTTTCTGTTGCATCCTGATTTGTGTCGTAAAAAGCGTTTTTCACCACTACTTCTTGCCCTACAGGTACATCAAATTGTTTTATTGTATTGAGATAAATTATTTGGTATAATTCATAAAAATAGTTCTGATTCGGAATATTAATATTGAGAGTATAAGGTAAGAAATCCTCGCACTCAATTATCATATCGTAATTTTTATTTGGAGGTAAGATAATAAGATAGTCTCCGGTTTTTGGGTTTGGGTTGTAAACAAAATCCAGTTTCTTACCATCTTCATTATCCACCATGAATATTTTTGTTGGCAAAGGTTTCATAGTTTCACCATTCAATATCCTGCCTTTTAATAAGGTCAAAGGAATACTTGAGTCACCATCCGGCATGTCGATTGAATAGATATCCTGACCACCTTGGCCACCAATTCTATCAGAGGAAAAATACCCCTTTTTACCATCGGCCGTTAATGTAAAGTAATTATCATTGGCTGTTGTGTTTACAGGGTATCCCATATTATAAGGTTTGGTCCACTCCCCATTTACCATTTTAACTCTAAAAATATCACGGCCACCCATGGAGTTAATTCCATCACTTGTAAAAAACAGAGTAACTTGGTCAGGGTGTATAAACGGAGCATCTTCATCGTATTTTGAATTTACTCTTGGCCCTAAATTTACAGGCCTTCCCCAATTGCCACTATTGTCTTTTTCAGATTTATAAATATCAAATCCACCGTAACCCCCGGGTTTATTACTAGCGAAATACATTGTTTTTCCATCGGGAGTAATACTGGCTGTAGACTCAACAAACCTGCTGTTAATATTTGAACCTAGTACAACGGGGTTTTCCCAATCATTACCATTTCTAGCTACAGTATAAAGATTACCTACCCCATTACTTAAGCCAATAAAAACCATCATTTGTTGGCCATCTGGAGATAAACCGGCAGTTCCTAAATTACCTGAGGCTTTAAGATCAACAACTGTAGGCTCAGACCAACTCCCTGATTCATTGTATGATATCATAATCTGTTCAACCAAATTCCCCGATTTCTCATCTTTTCTAACGGCAGTATAAGCCATAACAGACTCATCGGCTGATACCACCGGATTATATTCTGTGGCCGATGAATTTACATTTCCAGGAAAAGCCTTAATTACATGGTTATTTAAAGCTTTTAAATGAAACCTTGCATTTGAGGCTTGAGCCATCCATTTATCAGTTAAGTCCAATTCTGATTTATTGGTTTTTACATTTTTTTTGTATTCATTATACATTTCCAATGCATTATCAATTTCAGAGTTAAAATGATAGGCCTGAGCCAAATCAAAATACAATGAAACCGGTATATCACGGGATGTTTTTCCAACTGCTTTTGTCAAGTACGGAATAGATTTAATTTTTTGTTCTAACTCATTGGATTGAAAATAACAATACCCCAATCTGTAATTGGTAACAGGATCCGTATTACCTGCATCTACAACCTTCTGGTATATCTTTTGAGCCTCTTGATAATTTTTAATACTAAAATACTTATCGGCTCTATATATGTCCTTGTCTGTTTGGGCAAACAAGGGTTGGCTGAATGCATTCAGTAATACCAGGATAATTGTATAGAAAAGTATATTCTTCATAATTCAATTTATTTATGCTTTATCAATTCTTAAAAACAAATTAGAGTCTTACAATTCAATTTAATCAATAAAACCCAAATTATTTACGTAAATTCATTTAGCTATCAAAACTATAATAAATAGATACAGTTGAATTTTAGAGCTAAAATCGTACCATAACAATCTAAGTAACAAAATTAAAAAGTAAAATTCTATAACATAATTAAAAGAGACCTAATATATTACGCACAACATGGAAGTATTAAAAAACATTACTCTTGCATTAAAGGAGTTTTTTAAAGAAATAAACGATTTATTTGATATAGAATTGTTTAAAATGGGCGATTCGCACATTACTATAGGCACTTTTTCATACGTTTTGTTTTCAATTATATTATTGGTTTTTCTTTCGGGTATTCTAAAAAAAAGAATTTCAAAAAGTATTATTAAAAAATATAAAATAAACCCGGGAACGGTACTCTCCATTGCAACTATTACCCGATATACTGTATTAATGTTGGGTGTCGTAATTATTTTGAACAGTGCCGGTGTAGATTTAAGTGCCATTGGCATTTTAGCCGGAGCTTTGGGAGTTGGTATCGGTTTTGGTTTACAAAATATTACAAATAACTTTATTAGTGGATTAATTATATTATTTGAACAACCCATAAGAGTAGGTGACAGAGTGACAGTTGGTGATATTGAAGGGGATGTAATTAAGATCGCATCAAGAGCTACAACAATTAATACCAATGATAATATTACCTTGATTATTCCTAACTCAGAATTCATTTCAAACAAAGTAATTAATTGGAGCCATAACGATCGAAATGTATCACTAAGATTCCCAGTTAGTGTATCCTATAAAGAAGACCCTGAACAGGTAAGAAAGGCCCTACTTGAAATATGTCTTAATGAAGAAGGAATATTGGAAAACCCAAAACCAGAAGTACTCTTTACAGAATTTGGTAACTCTTCCTTAAACTTTGATTTAAGAATCTGGACTACAGATTATATTAACAGACCTCGTATATTAAAAAGCAAATTATATTTCAAAATATTTGTAAAATTCAAGGAAGAGGGAATTGAAATTCCCTATCCACAACGAGACATTCATTTTAAAAGTAGTGATCTTCCTGAGGGGTGGATGAAATAGCTATGTTTACTTTCAATTAAAGAATTTTATATTTATTTTTAGTGGTAAGACTTTTTAAAATAAAAACCTTCAAAATATAGGTGCTATGATACTTTCCGATTTCCTCCAACTTTTCAAACAAGGAAAAGTTTCAGCTCACAGTCATATGAAAAATTTAATTGAAATGGCAATGGCAGACGGTCATTACGACGATGTGGAAAATAAATTTTTGGTAAAAACTGCAAGCAAACATGGGGTTTCAAAAAAAACTTTAACAGCTATAAAAGAAAACAAAATAGAGGTGGAGTTTATAGTACCAACATCAGATCAGGAAAAATTCACCCAGCTCTTTGAATTAGTTCATATGATGGTAATAGACGATCATATAGACGATGAAGAGTTGAAATTATGTGTTATTTTTGCCAAAAAATTTGGTTACTCAGATATAAGAAGCAATGAACTCGTTGAGTCCATGGCTTCCAATATCAAAAATGGACATAACATACAGGAAACACAAAAACGTGTTAACTGGTTATTAAATTAATCCTTATCCCCAAATTCGAATAACCTAAATCCTACCGATACTTGATATACCTGATTTTCAATTTCTGAAACAATCAGTGGATCATCATTGACATTGGAAATGCCAATATTGTATCTTCCTTCAAGGTTTAAACCCATTGGAAGTTCAATTCCTACCCCAACTACCAGACTCAAATCTGACTCCTTGTATACTGTTATCAAATCTGCGGAAGAGCCAATCGACCTTTTTTGTTTCATAAGTATTCCAAATTGTGGCCCAAATTGAAAACTTAAAAAATCTGCAGGATAAAATTTCAAAAGAACAGGAATGTTTAAATAATCCATCCTGTCGGTATAATTAATAATTGCTGTAGTAACTTTAGAACCCTGGCTGGAAATTATTATTTCGGGTTGGAATCCAAATCGTTGAGCTTTAAAACTTAAAAAAGCTCCTGCGTGGTATCCGGTTCTATTATCATAAACATCATTTGCATTACCTCCTTGCAGATTGGCAAAATTCACTCCCCCTTTCAATCCGGCTGAAAAGTTAACCTGGCTATAAGCCATTGATACAGAACTGACAACTAACAAAATTAAAATAATCCTTTTCATAGCATTTTGAGTTTTATTATAACAACGAACTAAAGACAACTTTCATGCCTAAAAGTTTCATATTAGTTGATATTTATTTTTCTTAAAAAAATTAAATTTTCTTTCCATCCCTAAAATATAGTTCGAAAATAAGATTGAAATTTAAACAAAATTTTAAGATCGAGACAGATCACTTTAAACCAGGACCTGGGGAACCACTTCTAACTTTGGGGAAATAAATTACTGCCAAAAAGGCAATAAATGCGTTTAAACAATAATCTATTGCCTATTTTAAAAAAAACGATCTTAAATAATAGCAATATTTTTTTTCTTCAATAAGACAAACCAAGTTCATGCCATCAAAGGATTCCCCCAACATTACCCTCGGGTTGAAAGCCTGTCGGCTTTCAACCCGAGGGTAAATAAATATCATAGGAATCGCGTTTCTACATCCTGATAATAATATACATCTATCTAATTTATTGGAATGAAATTCTTCTATTTTAAAGCATGTATAAGTAGACTATTTCTTGATTGTTGGATAAGTAATTCCCAATTGCTCCAAATATGTATCGTACTTGGTTTCATCGTAATAGTATTTGCTCAATTCTGATTTATACCTTTCCATAATTGCACTATTCAGATAAACCGGAGGAGTATCTTCATTTGAAATTAATGGAATGTATTTCTGATTTTTGGTTTGC
>JAOUKG010000214.1 GCA_029882725.1 Cyclobacteriaceae bacterium | reverse complement strand
TCTGGAGAAAGTAGAAAATTGGGAAAATACCTTGATCCAACCTAAGCAAAAAACATTTCAGGATGTGATTAATTTTCCAAACCAACTTAGTGCAGAATTAATGAACCTGAAATCGGATGCAGACAATGCCATACCGTTAATAACTCAGGGAGTAAAGGCCCGGTATAATGATTTGGATGCAAGCTGGAAAAACGCGAAAAAGGAGTTGGACGGCATTTTGAAGGAGCTGGATAAATACAATGCACTTCATAAAGAATTGGATCTACCCGTTATTGTTTCAGGGATGTAGCTAAAAAGTAAATTTAAGGGGTAGTTCTTCCACTTTTAACTATAGTTCTCCCCTTTTTAATAATTAAAAATAATTGCAAAATAAGTATATGAAAAATACAAATACAGGATTTCAACATTTGATAAATTCAACAAAATATTCATTGCAAGGGCTGGGGCATGCCATTAAAAATGAGGCGGCTTTTCGTCAGGAGCTTATTCTGGTGGGTGTTTTATTTATTTCCAGCTTTTTTATTTCAGAGGGATTTTTGTCGTGGTGTTTGTTGATTTTCCCTTTGTTTTTACTGTTGATTGTGGAGTTGTTGAATTCGGCCATTGAAGCAGTTGTGGATAGAATTGGTGAAGAATTTCACAAGTTAAGCGGTATGGCCAAAGACATGGGGTCTGCAGCTGTATTTTTAAACCTGGTATTTATAGCCATAGTATGGGTGGGGTACATCTTGTACAATTTTGTATTGGTTGAAGAAAAGGTGGGTAAGGGTTTTGACTTGAATTTTTAATAATTAAAAATATGAATAAATACAGATTACGAATACTTGTTATTTCTATCTTTTCACTACTCGTTTCATTTCGGGCGAGTAGTCAATATTTTCCTGAAAAGGGAAGTTGGGAGAAAAAAAATGCCACCTCAGTAAAGGTGAATCAAAAGAATCTGGAGAAGGCGGTTGAATTCGCTAAAAGTAATGAATATTCAGGTTCCAAAGATTTGCGGATTGCAACACTGGAATCATTTGCGTCAGAGCCTTACCATGAAATTGCAGGACCCGTGAAACATAGAGGGGGTCCCGCGGGATTGATTATAAAAGATGGCTATATAATAGCAGATTGGGGAGATGTAGAGCGTGTGGACATGACCTTTAGTGTCACTAAAAGTTATTTATCTACTGTGGCAGCACTGGCCTGGCAGGACAAAAAAATCAGAAATGTGAATGACAAGGTAGGTGATTATGTTTGGGATGGCACCTTTGAGGGAAGCCATAACAGTAAAATTACATGGGAACATCTTTTTCAGCAAAACTCCGATTGGTCGGGTGAATTATTTGGTATGCAAGATTGGGCCGACAGGCCGGAACGGGGAGGGAATGTGAACACCTGGAGTCACAGGGAGCTGAAAGAGCCGGGTACTTTTTTCAAATACAATGATGTTCGCGTGAATGTACTTGCCTATTCGTTATTACAAGTTATCAGGCAGCCTCTTCCTTCTTTTTTAAAGGAAAGAGTGATGGATAAGATAGGTGCTTCGGATACCTGGAGATGGTTTGGGTATGAAAGTTCCTGGGTAACCGTAGATGGTTACAAAATGCAATCGGTAAGTGGTGGAGGTCATTCAGGCGGTGGGATTTTCATTAATACCATGGATCATGCCCGGTTTGGTCTACTATTTTTACGCAATGGAAAATGGAACAATGAACAAATTGTTTCAACTGAATGGATTAAAATGATGAGAAATCCTTCCAAAACCAATGACAGTTATGGGTATTTGTGGTGGTTAAATCAAGGAGCCCGTAAATGGGAGGGCGTTGGCGAAACGGTTTATTACGCTGCCGGTTTTGGTGGTAATTTTATAATAATTGATGAGAAAAACGATCTTTTGGTAGTTACCCGATGGTTAGAGCCTTCCAAAGTTGGTGAATTTATGAAATTGGTGACCCAGGCCATGTAGAGACGTGAATAGACGTGTAGAGACGTGTAGAGACGTAGCATGCTACGTCTTCTACTATTCACCCCGAATTATTTGTTGAAATGAAAATGAAACATTAATTTGTAGAGATGAATGCTAAAACACTTGTGTTAAATCAGGATTACACACCGCTTACTGTGTGTAATCTGACTCGTGCATTTGTTTTGGTATACCTTAATAAGGTGGAAATGATCAGGAATTATAAACTGAAGAAAATCCACTCTATTTCAGAATCCTTTGATGCTCCAGCCGTAATCAGGATTATGAAATATGTGAACATTCCCTATAAAGGAGTAACATTGACCCGTCAAAATATATTCAAAAGGGATGATTTTACATGCCAGTATTGTGGTACGAAGAAGCATCTGACTATTGATCACGTATTACCGCGTGCCCGGGGTGGATCCAGTAATTGGAATAACTTGTTGACTGCCTGTAAAAAATGCAATGCCACAAAAGGAGACAGACTACCTGAAGAGGCAGGAATGAAATTCTTTAAAAAACCTTTTAAGCCCAATTATGTTATGTTTTTGAGGGATTTTTCGGGTTATACTTGTGAAGAGTGGGAACCATTTTTACAAACTAAAAAAAGGTTGGCAGGTTGAACCTAAATTAAAATTTAATGGTGAACTGCGTATATTTGTCAGGTTCACTTTCTACCGATATAGTTCCGTGATGCAATTGCATAATTTGTCTTGACCAGGCCAGTCCAACCCCGGAGCCCGTTTTTTTTGTGGTATAAAATGGAATAAAGATCTTTTCAAGAGCTTCGCGTATAATGCCCTTGCCATTATCACGCACCCTGATTTCCACATTGCCTTGTTCTGATTTTTCAGCAAAAACTTCAATTTGAGGATTTTTAATATTTTCAAAAGCTTCAGAGGAATTTTTGATAATATTTATCAATACTTGTTGAATTTGTTCTTCGTCGGCATTGATACACAGTTCAGGTGGATTTATGTGCTGGGTAATGTGTATTGATTTATTTTTTAGGTCTGTTTTCATAAGAAAAAAGACATTTTCAAACAATTTCTGAACTGATATTTCCCGAATATTGGGAAGGGGAATTGAGGTATAATCTCTGAACGCATTTATAAATCCTATCAGTCCTTTACTTCTGTCGGCTATGGTGATCAAGCCCTCCTGAAGATCGGAAGCTGTTTCTTCTGGCATAACATAATGATCCTCTCGTTTTTCAAGCTCAAGTGCAAGAATGTCTTTCATTGTGGAGGTAAGTGAAGAAATGGGCGTGATACTGTTCATAATTTCATGACGGAGTATTTTTGTAAGGTTTTGCCAGGCTTCCAGTTCTTTTTTCTGTAATTCAGGTTGTATATTTTGAATAGCCAGCAATTTGTAAAGTCGCCCAGCCAGTCGTACTTCCGTAGCATTTATTGAGAGTTGAGTGTCTTCATTGGTTTTAAAAAGGGCACTTTTCCCAGTGGGAAGGTCAAAAAACACTTTGTATAATCTACTGTTGTTCTCAATAAGCTCTTCAATATTCCTAAGGTTTTTTAATCCAATCAATTTTTTGGAAGCCGCATTCATTAAACCGACATTACCCTCTTCATCGAATGAAAGAACACCTACATTAATGTGCTCTACCACAATATTCAGGTATTGAAGGTGTTCCTCTTTTTCAGAACGTGCCTTTCGAAAAGCCTCAAGAACATCATTAAAGGCGAAATTTAACTCCTTAAAACTACTTCCAAGTTCATTTCCAGAGGAGAATCCTGTTATAAAATCAGAATACCGAATTGATTCCAGGAATCCAATAAGCTTTCTATTAGTTTGCGATACGAAATAGTTCAACTCATAAACTTGAATAATTAACAGGAGGGTCAATATCACTGAAATAACCGGAATTTCCTGAACCAGCCATATTTCAACGGAAGTGATTACATTAATAATAATCAGGAATACCCGGAATGCAGTTTTATTGGCAAAAGATTTAAAGGCCATATTTTTCAAGTCTTCTGTAGAGGGATGATCGGGTAAGCCCAAGGGAATTTGCTGCCTGGGTAATGTTTCCGTTGTATTTTTTCAAGACTTTCCTAATGAGTAGTTTTTCTACTTCTTCCAGGTTGTATTTATCCAAAAGATCAGTTTTATCATTCTCGTTTTCATTTGTGGTAGAATTGAAATTGAAATCTTCTGCTTGCAAAATAGTATTGCTTCCCATAATTACAGCCCTTTCTATAGTATGCTGAAGTTCCCTGATATTTCCCGGCCAACTGTGTTTTTGCAACCGGGCAAGGGCATTATCTGCAATTTTATAGATTTGCTTATCATACTTTTGGGCATAGGTTTTTAGGAAATGTTCAGCTAAAAGACCTATATCTTCCACTCTTTCACGTAGGGGAGGAAGTTCAATTTCTATAGTATTGATTCTATATAATAAATCTTGTCGGAAACGGTTGTCTTTAACCATGTCGTAGAGTTGCATATTTGTAGCGCAAACAAGTCGGATGTCTATATTGATTTCATTATTTGCACCTACTCTACTTACTTTTCTGTTTTGAAGTACAGCAAGTAATTTGGCTTGCAGAGGAAGGGATAAGTTACCGATTTCATCGAGAAACAGAGTGCCTTTATTGGCAATTTCAAACCTTCCGGCCCGGTCTTCCCGGGCATCGGTAAAGGCCCCTTTTTTATGCCCAAACAGTTCGCTTTCAAACAGTGTTTCGGCAATAGACCCCAGGTCAACGCTAATAAAAACCTCTTCTTTTCTATTGGAATTTCCATGAATAGCACGAGCAATAAGTTCTTTTCCCGTACCATTTTCACCCAATATGAGTACGTTGGCGTCGGTAGTGGCCACCCTATCGATGGTTTTGAATATGTTTTGCATAGCAGGACTATTTCCAATAATCTCGCTATATCTATTATTGATTTCTGTATTGATTTCCCTGTGCTTGATGCGTAGGGTTTCCATTTCATTTTTGGTTACCCTTAGCCTCATGGCCGAGTAGAGAGTGGCCAATAATTTTTCGTTTTCCCAGGGCTTTAAAACAAAATCGGTGGCTCCTGCCTTGATTGCTTTTACAGCCATTTGCACATCACCATAGGCTGTAATCAATACAACAACCGCAGAGGGATCTATTTCCAGAATCCTTTCCAGCCAATAGTAACCTTCTTTCCCGCTACTTACATCTTTAGTGAAATTCATATCCAGTAAAATCACATCATAAGACTCCATATTTAAAAGAGTGGGAATAGTTTCCGGATTTTTTTCAATATCCACTTGTTTGAAATGCCTCTTCAAAAAAAGTTTGGCTGCCTTGAGCAGATCTTCATTATCATCGACAATCAGTAGCTTTCCTGTGTTAAGTTCGGTCATAATTTGAAAATGGTTTACAGGTAGTTTAAAAAGGGAACTGTGTATTTCATAAGGCACTTTATTGGGGGGCAGCCATTTCTATATCGTTTCAATTGCTTTTTGCTTTTTAATATTTGGGATATATTATTTTTATACACAAATGGCATACCGTACTTTACTTTCTGTTGTTTTAAACGTATTTAAGCCTTTACCTCGAATAAATATATAAAAAATTGTTCGATTTCGGACGAATTCGTTCATGAATGAACGGTATTATTGATAAAATGAATAGAAACGGGGGTTATAAAGCTGTTTTTTGACTTGGCATTATTGTTGGCATAGATGGGTAAATTGAATCAAAAGTCATTGACCATACATGGACAAACAAATTAAAAAGAAAAAGTGGACTGTAAAGAGGATAGGTACAATTGCATTA
>JAOUKG010000213.1 GCA_029882725.1 Cyclobacteriaceae bacterium | reverse complement strand
CAGTATAGGACAGAAATTAAATTTCCTTGCAGTTTTCAGGTCTTCATTACTCCCTCCAAAAAACTCCATATCTGTCAAAACCGACAAAGCAGAAGCACCGGCCTGCATATAACCAATAGATACTTTTTCAACAGAAATAAATTTATTTATAACACCTTTAGAAGGTGATTTGCGCTTAATTTCGGCTATAATTCCCTGTTTATCTTCCCTTTCCACATATTTTTTAAGCGAAACGGGTTTAGATTCGAAGTAAATACTTTGTTCAAGCAACTTTGTAGGAAAAAGTGATTTTTTTTCCGAAACGTAGGCTTGTTTACTCTTAACAATTTTATCTAAAATAGTGCTCATTTTATTGTGATTACATATTCATATTCAAAACTACCGGTTTATCTAAAAGGTCTTTAAACGCTTTCATTGCCTTTCCTGATGCCAACGATTCTTTGGCAAGCCCCACGCCTTCCTCCGGTGAATTGGCGTTTCCGGAAGTAAAAAGGGCAAACCCTGCATTTGCACAAACAGCATCCTTCTGAGCGGCAGTTCCTTTCCCGTCAAGGATACTGTAAAATATTTTAGCCGACTCTTCAATGGTAGAGCCCCCGGCAAGTTCACTTTCCAAATATACATTCAACCCCAGATCAGCGGGTTCCAATATTTCCTCCCCTTGATTAGAAATACTCTTAAATGCCCCGGTAAGGGATATTTCATCGTACCCATCAAGAGCATGTACTATGGAGAATTTTTTGGTCGTTTGCTGATACAAATAGCCATAAAGGCGGGCAAGTTCCAGATTGAAAACCCCTACAATTTGTTTGTCGGGGAAAGAAGGATTTACCATAGGTCCCAGCATATTGAAAAAAGTTTTCACACCTAAATCCCTCCTTATGGGTGCAATGTTTTTCATGGCAGGATGAAAAAGAGGGGCATGAAGAAAACAAATTCCGGAACGATCCAGATCGCTCTTAAGTTTACTTTCATCATTGGAAAATTCATAACCAAAACTTGCTAAAAGATTGGAGGAGCCACAAATTGAGGAGACCCCGTTATTTCCATGCTTTGCCACATTTTGACCTGCACCCGCCACTACAAAAGAAGATAGTGTTGATATATTGAAAGTGTCTTTGCCGTCACCACCCGTTCCACATAAATCCATGGCATCATATCCGGAGAGGTCTATTTTCAGGCATAAGTCCAGCATTGCATCCCTGAATCCCTCCAATTCCTCTACAGTTATATTTCTCATCATAAAAACAGTGAGAAATGCAGCCATTTGGCTTTCGTTATATTTCCCATTAGCCAATTCCGTGAGTACGCCCCTGGCTGTTTGTTTGTCCAAGGTTTTATATTCTATAAGGTGGTTTAATATCTCTTTCATAGTATTCAATGCAAAGTTAAGTTAATCTGACAACCAGTTGGAAATTATTTCCTTTCCGAAGTCTGTCAAAATAGATTCAGGGTGGAACTGTAATCCCTGAACATCATACTCTTTATGACGAAGCCCCATAATCAGCCCTTCCGGATTTTCAGCAGTAATTTCAAGCTCTTCAGGAAGGTCTTCCCTGCTAACCACCCAACTATGGTAATGAGCAATGGCAATTTCCGATGGGATATCCTTAAAAAGTTTGTTTTCGGGTTTTAGAATAATACCCTTTCCTTTTATTCCGTGCAAAACGGTTTGGAGGTTGTGAAGTTTGGCACCAAAAGCCTCACCAATTCCCTGATGCCCAAGGCAAACACCCAATATCTTTTTGGTGGGTGCATATCTTTTAATTACATCCATCATCAGCCCTGCTTCAGAGGGGATGCCCGGACCGGGACTCAACATTATTTTGTCGAAACCTTCAACAAAATCGATATCAAATTTATCATTTCTGTGAACTTCCATGGAATCACCATAACCTAGTTCACGTACCAAGTACACAAGATTCCAAGTAAAGGAATCGTAGTTATCTATTACCAACAGCTTCATTTCAGTCTTGTATAGTTTCGGCCAACTTAAGAGCACTTCTCAGGGCCATCAGTTTGTTATTTACTTCATTTAATTCACTTTCGGGAATGGATTGGGAAACCACCCCGGCACCAGCCTGATAAACAAGGGTGTTTTTTCTCGATAAAAACGACCTGATCATAATAGCATGGTTAAAATCCTGATTAAACCCCATAAAACCGATGGCTCCCCCATAAAATAAACGGGGAGTAGTTTCGAAAGAGTCTATTAATTTCATTGCATTGTGTTTAGGTGCACCCGACAATGTTCCGGCTGGAAACGTATCAGCAACAAGTTGGAGCGGGTTAATGTTTTTACGTAATTTTCCTGTTACCTTAGACACCAGATGAATAACATGGGAATAAAATTGAATTTCCTTGAATACATCCACAACCACCTGATCCGAGTTTATAGACAGATCATTTCTGGCCAAATCAACAAGCATTACGTGCTCAGAATTTTCTTTTTGGTCGCCAATTAATTTTTCTGCCAATTCTTTATCGGCTTGGTCATCGCCCGTTCTTTTGAATGTACCAGCAATAGGAAAGATACTGGCTACGTCATTTTTAATTACAATTTGAGCTTCCGGAGAGGATCCAAATATTTTAAAGCTTCCAAAATCAAAATAGAACAAATAAGGGGAAGGGTTTACACTACGTAAGGCACGGTACACATTAAAATCATCTCCTCTAAATTCATTTTCAAACCTTCGTGAAGGAACAATTTGAAATACATCTCCCCTTTTACAATGTTCAATGCACCCTTTTACCACATCCACAAAGCCTTCGTCGGTAAAGTTGGATTTTTCTTCGGAAACAATTTTAAAACCATAAGAAGGAAAACTTCCGTTCCTCATTACAGAAATAAAAGGATTTAGATTGGATTCAGTATTTTCCGGAACATGCTCGTAAATATGCATCTGGTTTTTAAAATGATCTACGGCAATTACATATCGGAAGAGGGAGTAATAAACATCCGGTATTTCCTCCCCTTTTTGAGTGAGGTGAATATCCTCATAAAACTCAACCGCCTGGTAGGCCATATACCCAAACAAACCATTTGAAATATGTCCATTGGAGTTATCCTCCACTGAGAATGAATTTCTAAAATCCTCCAACTCTTCAATTACTTTTCCAAGATGATCTCGTGTTTCAACTTCTCCATTAGGTAAAGTGATGGACAGTTGGCTGCCCTTCACAACAAAAGAAGCAATAGGATCGCAACAGATGTAGGAGAAACTATTGTCCTGACCGTGGTAATCAGAGCTTTCCAGCAATATACTTTTAGCATACCGATCTCTTAGCCTCAAATAAATACTTACCGGGGTTAAGGTATCTGCTAGTAATGTTTTCTTAAATGTATTTAATCTAATCATATTCATAAATAAAAAAAGCCCACTTGAACAGCGGGCTTACCATATTTTAAATATACACAACCGTTCAAATTCCGAAATCAGAAAAATGCCACCAGTTGTTAGTATATAAATTCAATTTTTTCATTGTGCTTCAAATTTATGCACAAATAAGTAAAAAACAAACCTTAAATTTTCCAATGGGCTACTTTTTTTCTTTAGCGGCCGTTTTTTTCTTTGGTTTTGGTGATTCAGATTTATTCATTTTGATTGAGGTTATAACCGTAGGGCCACTTCTTTTAGGCCTTTTATTACCGAAAGAACCCTTTGCTATTTTACCTTTTTTGGTTTTTACATCTCCTTTTCCCATAGTATTGTGTTTTTAAAGTTACGTTGTTAAACCTGAATATTGATAAGAATTCCATTATAATAGAAAACATTACAAATAATCCGAGGCAATTATAAATATAAACAATTTCATTGGATAAATATGCTAAACGGAAACCTTTTATCAAGTGGGGTTGACTTTCAAAATTTAAAAGTTAAGATTACTCAAAACCTAATCCTTTATTAAGAAAAAGCATAGTTGGATTAAATATTGAGTTAAAATTGAATTGGGAGGAGGCTTGTACAACAATATAAATGGTCGCTTTGTCCTTGAAGTTTTTGCAGGTTATGGAGGTGGTAATTACAACGGATTTTTTTCTTCCACAACCAATACAAGCTATAATTCAAATGCATCCATTCAAAAAATATTTTTACAGCCTACTGTAGGTTTGGTAACTGATATTTTCGATGCATCTCTGGGGGCCCGGTTTTCAGGTATTAATCTGGTACCTGAAATAGAAACGGATAAAATTACATCTTCCATTTTTTTAAACCAGTTCTTTCACTGGGGGTAGGTTACAAATACGTTAAATTACATGGTCAGTAGGGTTTTTCATTACCTACAACAAACGAAACCCAACTTGCATATCAATACCAACCAATTATTTTTAACATTTCCCTAGTAGGAAGAATTGGAAGAAAATATTTTTAAATGACGTGTATGTGGGCGTATAAACATACACCCGTATAGGTTGGGGCGTATGTTTATACCCAAAGTAGGGGCGTATGATTATACGCATAATTGGGACGTATGATTATACCCAAAGTAGGGGCGTATGATTATACGCATAATTGGGACGTGTGATTATACGTATAGTAGGGGCGTATGATTATACCCAAAGTAGGGGCGTATGATTATACGCATAATTGGGACGTATGATTATACGCAAAGTAGGGGCGTATGACTATACGCATAATTGGGACGTATGACTATACGCATAATTGGGACGTATGATTATACGCATAATTGGGGCGTATGATTATACGCATAATTGGGACGTATGATTATACGCATAATTGGGGCGTATGATTATACGCATAATTGGGACGTATGATTATACGCATAATTGGGACGTATGACTATACGCATAATTGGGACGTATGATTATACGCATAATTGGGACGTTTGATTATACGCATAATTGGGACGTATGATTATACGCATAATTGGGACGTATGATTATACGTATAATTGGGACGTATGATTATACGCATAATTGGGACGTATGATTATACGTCCCTACTTTGCGTAATTTACGGCGCGCATTTCGCGTATTACGGTAACTTTTATTTGACCGGGGTATTGCATATCTTTTTCTATTTTTTGGGAAATATCGTAAGATAATTGGCTGGCCCTGTCATCGGTAACTGATTCAGCATCGACTAAAACCCTTAATTCACGTCCGGCCTGAATGGCATAACATTTATTTACACCATCGAAAGTAAGCGCAAGTTCTTCAAGTTCTTTCAATCGTTTGATGTATTGTTCCATTACTTCCCTTCTTGCTCCCGGGCGTGCACCGGACACGGCATCACAGGCCTGAATAATGGGAGAAATCATTGATGTCATTTCAATTTCATCGTGATGGGCTCCAATAGCATTACAAACAGCAGGGTGCTCTTTGTATTTTTGAGCCAGTTCCATTCCAATGATAGCATGAGGTTTTTCGAGTTCTTCGGGCCATACTTTGCCTATATCGTGCAACAGTCCCGCACGTTTGGCTTGCTTTGGATTCAATCCTAATTCACTTGCCATAATAGCACAAAGGTTCGCTACTTCACGGCTATGTTGTAAAAGATTTTGTCCATATGAAGACCTAAACCTCATTCTACCTACCATTTTAATCAATTCGGGGTGTACACCATGAATCCCCAAATCAATAACAGTCCTTTCACCAATTTCAATAATTTCGTCTTCAATATTTTTCGTTGTCTTGGCAACAATTTCCTCAATACGGGCCGGGTGAATTCGTCCATCCTGAACCAACCTGTGCAATGAAAGTCTTGCTATTT
>JAOUKG010000212.1 GCA_029882725.1 Cyclobacteriaceae bacterium | reverse complement strand
AACTAGCCTGTAAAATCATGAAATAGTCTTGATCTACATCAAAGGTTTCTGAAAGTTTAATTGATAAAATTGGAGTAATTTTTCTTTTTCTATTTAGTATGGCACTAATTGTCTGCTTGTGCTCATCAATAGAAGTTGCTAGCTGGCTGCTCTTTAATCCACGACTTTTCAACTCTCTTTTGAGAATGTAACCTGGATGAATACCTTTTATTTTATAAAGCTCTGGTAACATAACAGTGGGTTTAGTTGCTGCTAAACAAAGATATAGAAAACACCTCATATTGTAAACGATATTGTTTACTTTTTGTTTGATTTAACGCTCATTGGTTTGGCTGAAGGCTAACATCATAGTATGAACTTTAAAGTGTTATTATCAATTTTAATATTCCTTTTTCTGCTTAATAGTTGTCCGTCCAGATATCCCTCAATGATTTATAACCCTCTAATAAAGGAAACCAAACCAGATAATGTATGTCGTAGCGAGGATTTGCGTAAATTCAAATATGAATACTCCTCACCACATATCCAACCTCTGTACTTTTGGCGATTTTTCAGGATTCAAAGTAAAAAACACATGCAAAGTATCTGTTTCACCAAAGATCTCAAATGTTCCCCGTAATTGATTCAATGGTTTGATTTCCCCAACAGAAATTACCTTTCCTATTTGTGCCAGCTTGTTTTTTGCATCTTCCATCCTACTTTCCCTCGATTTGTCCATGTAGAGATTCATGGCCACTATTCCCTCTTCCAAATCCTCATCCCAGGTGGTGATTAATTTATAAACTTCCCCTTTTCTTTGTGCTAAAATCTCAGAAACAGGTAATTCTCTGGGTGCTATGGAGGATTCCTGAAATATTCGTGCAGCCACTTTATTTATTGCCGAAGCGGGAGAGGTATAGGTTAAATTACAAAATGCCATAATTCCAATGCCATATTCTGGATAAAACAGGTAATAACTTGCAAACCCTGGTAATGCTCCTCCGTGTCCTGCACTCCAACTTCCTTCACAATAATTAGTAATACGAAGTCCAAACCCGTACCCCGATACCGAGGAACAAAATTGGCCATTCAAGCCAGTTCCATTATTCGTAAGACGAGGATTATGCATTTGGTGCATTTCACGCACCGAACTCCTTTTTACAGGACCTCTTTCTTCCTCATTTCTTGTAGGCCATGCAGAAAGATGGAATGAAACATATCGGCTAAAGTCTTCTATGGAAGTGATAATACCTCCCATACTTCCATAGGCCCCATCGTGAAGCAATGGCTCGGCTTTCCATCGGGCATCTTCCCAACGGTATCCCTTGGCAAGCAAACTATCGGCTACTTCCGAGTATTCCCAAACAGTATGGCTCATCTTCAGTGGTTTAAAAATTGTTTCGGTGATGTATTTCTGGTAAGGCATTCCCGTCACGCGGGTAATTACATTTCCCAGCAAGGCAAATCCCAAATTGCTGTATTCATACCCTGTGGAAGGGGTGGATGAAAAGGATACATCCCCGGCAATAAAATCGATTAATTCTTCTTCGGTAGCGTCCAGTTGCCTGTCTCCCCAGGGGTTATCCTCCGGAAATCCGGCCGTCATGGTAAGTAAATTTCTTAAAGTTATTTCGGGGGAATCTTTGGTTAGGGAAGTTAAATTCCCAATTTCCGGAATATATTTACTCACCGGATCATCAAGGAACACTTTTCCTTCATCCCTTAAATGAAGAATAGTCATGGCGGTAAAACTTTTTGACATGGAGGCTATTCTAAATAAAGATTTGGGAGTAGCTGGAATATTACTTTCGATATCAAGGGTACCCATTTGACCGGTCATAATCAAAGAGTCGTCCACAACAATACCATAAGCCAATCCGGGATAGTGCATATCCTCCGACCTTTTCTTGAAAATTTGATTTATTTCTTCCTTTAAACCACTTATAATGTTAATTCTGTTATCATTTTTAAAACTAGCCGGATAGTATTTTTGTTGACTTTTTTCTAATGAAATGACCTTTTCTTCTGGGCTTTCAGACTTCGAACACTGCACAAAAAGCAGGGAAATAATTCCAATAATAAATATTCCAAAAAATCTCATAATTTCAGTAACTTAATTTCTGTACAAATTGGGAAAAGAAATATCAGTATCCAACCTTTCAAAACCACTTATTTTTAGCGAAATTTGCGGTTTGTTTTAAAAACGTGAGTAAAAAAACCACATCCCCGCCAGTGCCAGACAATATCAGTGATGAATTTATTGAGGTTATCGGCGCGCGCGAACATAATCTTAAGAATTTAGATGTAGAAATTCCACGAAATAAATTGGTGGTTATTACAGGAATTAGTGGAAGTGGGAAATCATCTTTGGCCTTCGATACAATTTACGCGGAGGGCCAACGAAGGTACATGGAAAGCTTTTCTGCGTATGCCCGAAGTTTTATAGGAAACATGGAACGCCCCGATGTAGACAAAATTAACGGACTTAGTCCTGTGATTTCCATCGAGCAAAAAACCACTTCAAAAAACCCCCGATCTACTGTAGGTACTGTTACTGAAATCTATGATTTCTTCAGACTTCTTTTTGCACGCGCCGGTGAAGCCTTTAGTTGGCAAACCGGAAACAAAATGGTTAAGCAAACAGAAGATCAGATCATTGACCATATCATGTCCTTTTTTGCCGGACAAAAACTAGTTATTCTTGCCCCTCTGATTAAGGGTCGAAAAGGACATTACAGGGAATTATTTCAGCAAATCAGGAAAACGGGGTACACCCGTGTAAGAATTGATGGGGAATTGGAGGAAATAACCGGTAAAATGCAACTGGACCGATATAAAATCCACGACATTGAAGTAGTCATTGACCGGATAATTGTTCAGGAATCTGATCGACCCCGCATTACTTCCTCCCTGCGAAGCGCCATGAAAGAAGGAAAGGGAAGCCTCCTGGCTCTTGATGAAAAGGATAGATTACATCATTTCAGCAAAAGCTTAATGGATCCCGAAACAGGCCTCTCTTACGATGAACCTGCCCCCAACAACTTTTCCTTTAACTCACCTTATGGTGCATGCCCAGTATGTAACGGAATGGGCCAGGTAGATGAAATCACACGTGAATCGATAATCCCTGACCCCACAAAAAGCATTAGTCGTGGGGGTATTACACCACTGGGAGAATATCGTGATATCTGGATTTTTAAAAAAATAGATGCCTTATTAAAAAAACAGGGGTGTAACCTAACTACCCCCATTGAGAAAATTCCTGAAGAAACTATTCATATGTTGCTTTATGGTGACGATGAAGAACTTGAAATATCTTCAAAAAAATATCCCGGAACTCAATGGAGTACTCATTTTCAAGGAATAATTCATTTTCTTGATAAACAAAAAGAAGGCGCATCAGAAAAAATGCAATCCTGGTTAAATGAATTTCAGGTCATTAAAACTTGTCCTGAATGCGAGGGCAAAAGATTAAAAAAAGAATCCCTGCATTTCAAAATAGACAATAAAAACATTGCTGAACTAGCTGAAATGGATATTTCAAGTTTAGCCGGCTGGATGGTTGGGCTTGAAACAAGACTTTCAGAAAAACAACAAAAAATTGCCACAGAAGTCCTCAAGGAATTAAACAAGAGAATTGGATTTCTTTTGGATGTAGGCATGGACTACCTGCAGCTAAACCGTCCGCTTCGTACTCTTTCCGGGGGTGAAGCGCAACGAATCAGGCTTGCCACTCAAATTGGAAGTCAATTGGTTGGGGTATTGTATATTCTCGATGAACCGAGTATTGGTCTTCATCAACGTGATAACCAAAAGCTTATATCGGCCCTAAAAAATCTCAGAGATTTGGGCAATTCGGTTTTAGTAGTGGAACACGACAAAGATATGATGCTGGAATCTGATTATATTCTGGATATTGGCCCCGGAGCAGGTAAACATGGAGGGCGTGTAGTTGCAAAAGGGACTCCGGAAGAATTTAAAACCCAACCTGGTCTTACTTCACAATTCCTGTACAACAAAATATCATTGGCGTACAAAAAAGAAAAAAGAGAAGGAAGTGGTGATATACTGAGTTTGAAAGGCGCAAAGGGGAATAATTTAAAAAATGTGACACTTGATTTACCCCTGGGAAAAATGATTTGCATCACGGGTGTTTCTGGTAGTGGGAAGTCCTCGCTAATTCATGATACTCTTTTTCCAATACTTAATACCCATTTTTACAGATCTAAACTTACTCCTTTGGAGTATGAGTCAATTGAAGGGTTGAAGCATATCGACAAAGTAATAGAAATCGACCAGTCACCAATTGGCAGAACCCCGCGTTCCAATCCTGCTACGTACACAGGTGTTTTTTCAGAAATACGTACCCTTTATACTCAGTTACCTGAGTCAAAGATTCGGGGTTATGCTCCCGGAAGGTTCTCTTTCAATGTAAAAGGGGGAAGGTGTGAAACATGTAGCGGTGGAGGCCTGAGAGTAATAGAAATGGACTTTCTGCCCGATGTTCATGTTTTGTGTGAAACCTGTAAAGGTAAGCGTTACAACAGGGAAACTCTGGAAGTTAGATTCAAAGGTAAATCTATTTCCGACGTCCTTGATATGACCGTGGAAGAGGCCGTTGATTTCTTTGAAAATCAACCTAAAATTTTAAGGAAAATAAAAACACTGAATTCTGTAGGTCTGGGATATATTACCTTGGGTCAGCATGCTACTACCCTTTCCGGAGGGGAGGCTCAACGAGTTAAACTGGCTACAGAACTCTCCAAAAAAGACACAGGAAAAACACTTTACATTCTTGATGAACCCACTACAGGGCTACACTTTCAGGACATTGAACACCTTATGGAGGTACTTAATAAACTGGTAGACAAAGGAAACACCGTGCTTATTATTGAACATAACATGGATGTAATCAAAATGGCCGATCATGTAATCGATATTGGTCCGGAAGGAGGTCAGGGAGGTGGACAAATTATTGCCCAGGGCACGCCAGAACAAATAATAGAAACAAAAAAAGGCTATACCTGGAAATATCTTGAAAAAGAAATAGATCTTTAATTATCAACATGATCATTTACCTGTAAAAGGAAAATGCTGCCTGGTGCGCAGACAGCATTTTATTAAACCAAAACCTTTAAAGTATTCAACCTACTTCCTTAAACGCATAATTGATTCAAAAAGTTTTTTGAATCAATTATGTAGTACTACCCTGATTAGATCCTGGTTTGATATATAGCCCGATTACTATTAAATTTAAAAATTAAGTAAATCTTAAGAAATAACTAAGTTTGAATTAAGCATAAGTTATTCAAATTTGAACTATGAGAATATTAGTGGCTGAGGATGAAATCGGTATAGCCAAGTTCCTAAAACAAGGACTTGAAGAGGAGTCGTATGCTGTTGATATTTGTGATGAAGGTAAAAAGGCATTCCAGCTGGCCCTTTCCGGGGAATATGATTTATTGTTGTTGGATTGGATGATTCCCGGAATGAGCGGCATTGAAATATGCCGACAATTCAGAAAGCAGGATAAAGAAACCCCAATTATTATTCTAACTGCCAAAGATACCGTTGAAGAAACTATTTTTGGTTTACAGGCTGGAGCCAATGATTATATTAAAAAACCATTTCACTTTGACGAATTATTGGAAAGAATAAGAGTTCAGTTACGATCTAAGGCAAGTGTGGAAAATGTCTTGATTTTAGGTGATATCGAAATGGATCTAAACACCCACCAGATAAACAGATCGGGTTCTGAAGTTCAACTCACACAAAAAGAATTTGCC
>JAOUKG010000211.1 GCA_029882725.1 Cyclobacteriaceae bacterium | reverse complement strand
GGCATGATCGAGCAACACATCGGCAGGTTGCTCCCCCTTCGCCACAGCGTTGGTAAGGTGATGCATTTCCCAGTCGTATGTGGAGTGAAACTGACTATGCATTTTGGTTTCATCCCATTCGGCCAACCAAAAAAGATCTTTGATGGAATTTAAATAAGGAATGGTTTCTTCCCAGAACAACATCGGAATTTCGTGCCCGGCATGATCACATCTAAATCCATCTATATTGGTTTCACGGACCCAAAACTCCATTTTTTCCCTCATTTCTTTTCTTAAATTCTCATTGGAATGATCAAGTAAGGCAATATCAGTCCAATCGGCTTCATAGGTTACATTTCCCAGACTATCCTGAGCGTAGTATTCAGGATGTTCAGTAATCCATGGATTGTCCCATCCTGTATGATTCGGCACCCAGTCGAGAATTACATAAAATCCCATATCGTGGGCCTTACTTACCATTTCCTTAAAATCATCGAGGGTGCCAAATTCCGGATTGATATCCGTATAATTTTGAACAGCATAATAGCTTCCCAGCGTTCCTTTTCGGTTCTTTTCAGAAATAGGCTGAACAGGCATAATCCAAAGTAAATCTACCCCCAATTCTTTCAAATGAGGCAGCCTTTCGGCGAAAGCATCAATGGTTCCTTCCGGAGTATATTGACGAATATTCACTTCGTAAATGGTCATATTTTTTACCACTTCAGGAAAAACGGAAACATGAACGGAATCTTCTGTTTGCTCATTTTCAGGCGCTTGCGTTTTACAGCTAAAAACAACCAGGGCAACCAGCATTAATAAGAAAAACTTTTTCATAATAAACGCTTATTTTTTAATGAATTTTAATGAATTATTTTATTATCTATTCCAACCCTACTTAACCTCTCACAACCCCTCTTAACCTAAGAGAGCTCACTCCACTTTAAAACCGTTTTGATATTATTTTCAGGAATTTTAATAATTAAAACCTCCGCTATTTTTAAGTGGGCTCCATTTTCATTTCCGAAAGGATCGAAACTGGAAATGGGTTCTATAAACCTGTAAGATGATTTTACATCCTTCACCTTTTCTCCATTCAGACTGAAATTTGCTTTTTCAAAACCATGTAATACCAACCGTACATTTTCAAAAGAAGATTTAAAATTGCCCTCAGGTTGCTTTAAAATGATTTCCTTTTGCGTAGGGTTAAAAGAAATTTTCTGCGTATAAAATGCTTGTTGAGTATCCACAGAAATCCCATCATCTTCAAAATAATCAAAATGGTTTTCTTCGTCACCATTATAAATGTGATATTCCAAATCCTTTCCTAAATTTTGAGTATTACGGCCCACTTCTGGAGAAATTGGAATGATTGCCCCCCCTTTTACAAAAACGGGCAATTGCATTTTGGAAGCATCAACAATATGTACTCCTTCATTATATACAGTATCAGTAAAAAACTCATACCAGGTTCCTTTCGGAAAATATACTTTTAGTAAGTCTTTCCAGGACTCAACGGGAGCCACAAGAACTGAGGGACCAAAATAATATTGATTTTGAAATGTGCCTTCGTAAATTTTTTCATCGTGAGGGTGATATATGGCCATACTTCTCGCCACAGGCATTCCTGAAGTAGCCGCCTCTTTCATTGAAGAATACAAGTACATCATGAACTTATACCGTAATTTGATATAATTTCTTGCAATATCTTCTACTTCTTCACCAAAAGCCCAGGGTTCAGAATCCCTGCTATTGATCATAGAATGTCCTCTGAAAAAAGGAGAAAATGCCCCTAATTGAATCCATCTTGCAAATAAGTTCTCATTGGCATTTCCGGCAAAGCCACCCACATCATAACCAGTAAATGCCACTCCAGATAAGCCCAGACTATTTACTAATCGCACACCGGCCATCATGTGCTCATCGCTTGCCACGTTGTCGCCGGTCCATACGGCCGCATACCTTTGAATACCCGAAAAGCCTGAACGTGTGAGGTTAAAAGGTCTTTTTTCAGGGTTTGAAGCCAGAGCACCTTCGTAGGTACTTCGGGCCATAAGCATGCCATACACATTTCTTCCTTTTCTCATACTTGCAGGGTCACCTTCAAAATCCATTTGAATTAATTCAGGCAGGTATTGTCCCCAGGTTGCAATTTCATTCATATCATTCCAAAATCCGGAAATACCAATTTTGGAATAGTATTTCATCTGCTTGGCCCACCAATCCCGGGTTTTCGGATTACTAAAATCAGGAAAATGACACCACCCCGGCCATACTTCACCGCTATAGGGTTCACCATCGGGATATTTTATAAACACATCCTTTTTAATTCCGTCATCATAAGGACCGTATCCCTTTTCTACTTTAATACCCGGGTCAAAAATCACCACTATATTGAATCCTTTCTTCCTAAGGGATTCTATCATTTTGGTTGGATTGGGAAACCTTTCACCGTCAAAAGTAAAAATCTTGTACTTTTCCATGTAATGGATATCCAAAACAATGGTATCGGCAGGAATATCTTTAACACGAAAAGTATCGGCCACATTCTGAACTTCCGATTCCGGATAGTAAGAATAACGACACTGCTGATACCCTAAACTCCACAGCGGGGGCAAAGTCATTCTTCCGGTGAGCCAGGTATACTTTTCTATAATTTCAGGAATACCATTTCCATAAAAGAAATAATAATCCATTTCTCCCTGATCGGCGGAGAAACTACTAAAACGGTCGTTGGAAGCACCAAAGTTAAAATGGGTCTTGTGGGAATTATCGAAAAATATCCCATACGTAAGTTCATTGTGCACACCTATATAGAAAGGTATAGAGCAATATAGGGGATCCGCTTCAGGGCCATAGGCAAAATGATCGGTATTCCAATTTACATACCCCTTTCCTTTTCGGTTTAAAGGACCTGTTTTTTCACCAAGACCTAAAAATTTTTCATCTTCCTGAAGCTTTTTATAAGTAGCAACTTGCTCTCCAATCCAGGAAGTTCCAAAACCGGGGTCATCTTCATTTATCACCTTATTATCTGGCGTAAGAAAAGTAAACCTTACCGGGAATTTTGAAATTGACAAGGTACAATTCGATGAAATAATTTGGATTTTCTCCTCATCCTCCTCAATGGAAAAAGAAGGATTTTCAGGCTTGGAAACTACTGCGTAAGAATGGCTGAAAGTGGAAGGATTTTGAAGAACTGAAATCCTAAAAACCCCCTCTTTGTAAACAACAACTTTAAAAACACCATTGGAGGTGGATCCCTGAATACCCCCCTGAATACTTTCTATTTTCTCAAAATTTCCGAGAGAATTACTAAGCTTTGAAGATTTAGCCGAAATAAGCTGCATATATTATAGTTATAATAAAAATTCTTTGAATACATGTTACTGATAACACAAAATAATATGAATTGATCGTGAAATTTACAGGTTTAGTCTAAAATTATGTCGCAAACGTTTGCAACTTTCAACTCTTCCGAAGAGAAGATTCACGAATAATCAGTTGAGTTTTTAGTGTGATTGTTTCGGGTTCAACAAACCCGGCATCACGAGATTCAATTTCTTTAATGAGTAATTTTGCAGCTTCTTGTCCCATTTCAAAACCAGGTTGATCGACCGTTGACATGGGAGGGTCGATAAGCGTGGTAAGCATCCAGTTGCTAAAACCAACAATAGCCATATCGTCTGGCACCTTCAATCCTTTAGAAATAACGGCCGATCTGGCACCTATGGCAGCCATATCGTTGTTGGCAAAAATAGCTTGAGGTCTGGATCTTTGTTTCAACAACTTTAGGGTAAGATCGTAAGCATACTCCTCGTTAGTAGTTTCACCTTCAAAAAATATAAGATTATCGTCTATCCCCAAGCCACCATCCATCAATGCCTTTTTATATCCCTCCAGTCTTTTTTGAGAAATTGAAAGATTTTTGGGCCCTGCGAAATGTGCAATCCTGGTGTATCCTTGTTCTACTAAATGCTTTGTTGCTTCGTAAGCACCGGTAAAATCATCTACAAGCACTTTACTACAGGCCACTCCTTCTAAAGCCCTATCAAAAAACACCAACGGTATCCCTTTTTCGATAATAGCGTCAATATGTTCTGAAGAGGCCGTTTCTTTGGAAACACTGATGAGGAATCCATCTACTCTGTGGTTATATAGTTCCTGAATGTAAAATTTTTCACGATCAAACCCATCGTTTGACTGAGAGATAATCACTGAATACCCTTTACTGTAGGCTACATCTTCGATACCACTAATTACCGTGGAGAAGAAAAAATGTACAATCTGAGGAATAATTACACCAATGGTATTTGATTTATTTTGGCGAAGCCCCATAGCCAGGGAATTGGGCTGATAATTCAGCTTTTTAGCCAGGTCTTTCACCACTTTCGTCGTTTCTTTGCTGATATCAGGGTGGTCTTTTAAAGCACGGGAAACAGTTGAGGGAGAAATATTTAACTCCCTGGCGAGATCTTTAATAGTAATATAGGTTCCTTGCTTCATGATTTCAGTCAAAATAATATTGTAAATATATAGAAATAATTCGGTGAACACAGAGAAGATTCTATATCGATTTCATAAAACTTGGCCCGGAATGGTGCATTTGATTTATCACCTCATGACAAGATTTCAAATAAAAGTTAAACGTTTAATTTCAATAGACGTTTGTGAAAAATAGTTATCTTGAATTCGGGGAGGGGTGGGCTTGTCCCCACTTTTTTATGCTTTTATTTTCAACCTCTGTTAAAAATCAAATTTCTTAAAATGCAGGAATAACAAACACACCCATTTAGATTTATTTTATCATTCCCACATTTTCGTGATAACCCAATGAACCATTTAAACCTCTCTAAAAGTAATTTAATTAAACCCGGTTTATGCAATAGGATTCGTCATGAGGATCAAAAAGGTAAAAAAGATGCGTAAAAAAGGAGATTTTGGCACGGAAACATAGTAACCATTATGGTGAGTACCAAAATCGACTTTCTTGCGCATATTTGAAGCGTTTTTGGGCCGGAATAGAATTTCTATTGTATAATCCGGGTTAAACCCTGGAGCAGATAATTAAAACTATAGACTAGTTGTTTTGTTGATCATCTAAAGCCCAGGATGTTTCATTTACCCAAATATGTCTTTTCTCTTAAAGTATTATCGAAAACGTTTGCTGTAGAAAAAACAACTGTAGGTTATCATTCATTTCTTACAATGCTTAATTTTAAGCATGATTAAAATATTCAACTTTTTTACTTTTTCTCTTGTGGTCGTTTTAACCTCCACTTTGTTCTCTTGTACACATGATACTAAAACGGAGGAAAAAAACACAGATTCGATTACATATATAGCTCCCGATGTCACATACGAAATTTTTATACAAAGTTTTGCCGATTCTGACGGAAATGGAATCGGGGATTTTACCGGGGCTGCGTCGAAATTGGATTACCTAAAAGAACTAGGAATAGAAGCCATTTGGCTTATGCCTATTATGCCTTCGCCTTCTTACCATAAATACGACGTGACTGATTATCGGAACATCCACCCTGATTATGGAACACTTGAGGACTTTAAAAATTTTGTTGAAGAAGCCCACAAAAGAGATATTCAGGTAATCATCGACTTGGTTATTAACCATAGCAGCGACAAACACCCCTGGTTTATAGAGGCTGTTGCAAATCCCAACAGCCAATATAGAAGCTATTATGTTTGGGCCAACAAGGACTCTATAGCCGATCAAATAGCTAAAAAGGAAACTACTTTTGATTCAGACAACATTACTCAATGGCATGCCCCCAATGGCG
>JAOUKG010000210.1 GCA_029882725.1 Cyclobacteriaceae bacterium | reverse complement strand
AACAAATACATGGATATGCCCCATAGTCCTGCTATGGGGCATATCCATGTATTTGTTTACGTATTGACTATGTTTTACTTTTAAATGTTCTGGAATTAAAATATCCAACGACTTACCAACAAGTTCCTTTTCTTCGTAACCAAAAACCTTTTCGGAAGCCCGGTTGGATAATATAATTTTCCCATTTACGTCTGCGATGATAATAGGTAGTGGCGATGTATTAAATAAATTAAAAAATTTGGCTTCAGCCCTTTTATGCTCTTCTACTTTTTGCTTCAAAACATAATTTGTTTCCCCCAATTCGGAAGTTCTATCTATTACCTTTTGCTCCAGGGATTTCATCGATTCCTTCAACAATGCTTGTGTGTGTGTTAAATCCCCAAAGATTAGATCCATAGGCTGCCTCAGGCATGTATAGATATAGGCTTTGTAAAACATATAAAAAGTAAACACTCTGAAAATATGCCCCAGAGCGTTAAAAAACTCTGTTGTAGCACCATACTGTGTAAAACAGAATTCAGAAAATATCATTAGAGTAACACCAAAAAATGAACTTTTGTATTCCGTCTCTTCTAAATTATTCCGATGACGGTACAAAAGAAGTAAAGCTCCAACCAAAATAGCCATAATCACATACTCACTGTATATCTTAAAGGGTAACAGCTTTTTGAGTTCGTAATCGTAGGCCTTTGGAAAGAAGTTCCAAAAATAAATACAAAAAATAATCAATACAGTTGCAACAGAATACACAACAACTAAGACGTTCACTTTGGCTGTGTTTTTCAACTTGGGTAGAAGAGGCACAATGATTGTTACCGCCAAAAAGTATTGCATGATTGTCCATTGCTCAATATAAGGACCATGAATAATAAGGTTATTATAGTTAAGAACATGAATAAGATTAAGAATTCCAACGAAAAAAAAGCCGATGCCTACACTTGTCAAATAATAATTTTTATGATAATCTCTGGTATGCCAGGTAATAATAAATATTCCCAAAAGAATTAATGTAGAGAAAAACTCTGCAACAGAATGAAAGAGGTCATAATTATAAAACACCATAGGGACTAGAAACCCCAGGGTGATAACCAAAATTAAAACATCAATTTTACCAAAGATCTTCATGTAAGACGCCCCATTATCTATAAACTCATAAATATCCAGAAACCAATTCTATCCCCAATATAATGCAATATAACCAAAGAAATAATGTATTGAATCATCATTTTCATAGAAAGTATTGAGCGATGTAAAGGGCTATTTTTTTGTTTATGGATAATAAAACCTGAATTCTAATGATAATACTATTAGAAATTCAAATATATATATTTTACCACCCATAAAATACATTTTGAACTGAAATAAAAATTCCACTAAATTGAAAGTAATTAAAATCTTGTGAAAATATAAATACACTTTCAAATTATTTGAAACATAAAATTGTGTTCACAATAAAGGTGTATATATGCTTTATAAAAATACAATATTTTGCTTTTTACCTTTAAACTATTAAAAAATGAATAACCGAAGAAGTTTTATAAAACTGGGGGGACTTTCACTGGCAGTTGCTGCCACTGGGTTACCCACAATTGCCAAACCCACACAGCTAAAAACCAAAAGTAAACCCGGGTTTACTTTTGGTTTGGCTTCCTATTCCCTAAGGAATTTTACTGCCGAACAATGTCTTGACATGACCCAACGAGTGGGTCTTTCGCAGGTTTGTCTAAAAAGTATGCACCTTCCTCTTGATAGTTCTGATGCACATATACAGGAGGTAAAGGAAATGTGTAGTTCCAGAAACATTGAACTTTTGGCAGGAGGAGTAATTTATATGAAGTCGAAAGAAGACGTTGATCAGGCTTTTGATTATGCCAAAAAGGCAGGAATGTTAATGATTGTGGGGGTTCCTGAACATGAGCTTTTGCCTTATGTTGAAGAGAAGGTAAAATCTTACAACATCAAACTGGCTATACACAACCACGGGCCCGGAGATGAAAAGTATCCCAGTTTAGAAAGTATTAACGAAAAAATAAAAAACCTGGATACACGTATAGGTATGTGCCATGACATTGGTCATTCCCAAAGGATACAACTTGATCCGGTAAAAGAATCCCAGAAATATTTCGACAGGATTTTCGATTTCCACATCAAGGATGTAACAGTTTCTGATTCCAAGGGAGAAAACATAGAAATTGGCAGAGGGGTAATTGATATTCCTGCTTTTTTGAAATTTTTAGTCAGCAAAAAATACGCAGGAAGTGTGAATCTGGAGTATGAGAAAAGTGCCGAAGACCCACTTCCGGGACTTGCCGAGTCGGTAGGTTATTTACGCGGAGTGATGGCATCGATTTGATCTGATGAAAACATTCGGACTATTTTCACTTGTTCCTAATCTATTTTATTATCCTGGAGAAGATCTCTGAGAAATCTAAAATAAACATAAAGTGAATTTTTATTAATTTTATAACATATATTATACTTAGGTTGGAAATACAGTAAAGTTTTTCTTTCCTCTGGATGGTTTTGTTCAATCTTTCTGGTCTGTTTATGGCTAATAAATTCTGCCAGTGTTATTAAACCAGCCTGATTCATTACAAACTTTGAATTATATGATAAGAATAACCACAATATTTACTTGCCTACTATTGGTTACATCTTCTCTTTTTGCTCAAAAACTCAATAAAGAGGAGAAAAAATTGGTGTCGATTGTGGATCAAAATATGACAGAAGCCATTGACTTCCTCGAAAAGATTGTAAACATAAACAGTGGGACAAACAATCTGGAAGGAGTTAAGGAGGTAGGCAATGTATTTAAATTGGAATTGGATGCTCTTGGATTTGAGACCAAATGGATTGATATGCCACCCGAAATGAAGCGTGCAGGTCACCTCTTTGCAGAAAGAGAAGGAAACAAGGGTAAAAGAATTTTATTAATGGGACACCTCGATACAGTATTTGAGCCTACCGGCAATTCTCAAGGTTTCATAATAATGGATACTATTGCCTATGGGCCCGGTGCAAGTGATATGAAAGGTGGTGATATGATTTTATTATTTGCTTTAAAGGCGTTGCATCAGGCAAATTTACTTAAAAACACACAACTTATTGTCTCTTACCACGGAGATGAAGAGATGGCTGGCACACCCATTAGTATAAGTAGAAAAGATATTGAATTGGCTGCCAAACGCAGTGATATTGCTTTGTCTTTTGAAGGTGCCACCGGTTTTGGTTTTGCTACAGTTGCACGAAGAGGAGCAAGCCACTGGACCCTTACTGTAACTGGAAATCAGGCACATTCCTCGGCCATTTTTAGACCTGAAGTAGGAGCTGGAGCCATCTATGAAAGTGCTCGTATTCTTCATCGGTTTTATGATGAATTACAAGAAGTAAATTTAACATACAGCCCCGGGATAATAGCCGGCGGCACAATTGTGGAAGAAAAAGATAATGAGTTTATCCTTAGCGGTAAAAGCAACATAGTACCCAATAAAACTGTTATTTCAGAAGAACAAAAAGAAAATACACGAGCAAAAATGCGTGAAATTGTTAGTGAAAATCTTCCCGGCACTACTGCAGAAATTGTCTTTGAGGATAGCTATCCTGCTATGCAACTTACAGAAGGAAATATGAATCTTTTAAACACCTTGAGCCAGATAAGTATTGATTTAGGGCAGGGCGAAGTAAAGGCATGGGATCCCGGGAAACGAGGAGCAGGAGACATATCCTTCATTGCAAAATATGTTGATGGTTTGGATGGTTTGGGTGCAATGGGAAATGGAGCGCATTCGCCTGAAGAATATGTATACCTTAATACCCTTGACGAGCAAATAAAAAGAACGGCATTACTAATTTATAGACTCACACGAGAACGTTAATAATTAAAACGATGATTAATTGAAAAAGCACTTCCTTTTATATCTCTTTTTGTGTCAGTTCCTTTTAACGGCAAAAGCACAATTTGTAGAAGCATATAACTCGTTGGATAAATTAGACTATGTAACTAATTCCAGCTGGGATATTAATTCAAAAACATGGTCACCAAATTTTAAATACAAGCATACCTTAAATACTGATAGCCTGATATCCGAGGTATTAGTGACTACCTGGAAAGTAGATACGAAAGAGTGGGTTAATCATGAATTTCATTTGTCCTCCTATAATGCTGATTTATCTCCGAATGAATTTAAATATTATATTTGGGATGAAAATTCAAGTTCCTGGATCCCTTTTGAATTAAAGAAATATATCCACAATACTTCAGGAAAAATAGTGCATTTTGAACGAAGCAACTGGGATCTCGTCACCGGCCAGTGGAAAGTTTCAACATATTCAGATTGGGTATATGACGCCAATGGAAATATTAGTAACAGGGTTGCCTGGATTTGGGACGACCTAATAAGCGCATGGAAAGGAATTGTTAATAACAGTTATGAGTATGATAGTCAAAATCGCCAAATTGTAGATATTCAACAACAATGGAACGACCAAATAAGTGATTGGTACACTGCTTATAAGTCGGAAGATTATTATGGTTTCAACGGAAATTTATATTTGAATTGGTCATTTTATTGGGATGCAGGTATAAATGACTGGGTAAATGCAGGCAAGAGGGAAATTACTTTTAATGCTGATAATACTATTTCTGGTTTTACCACTTACTGGTGGGGTGTAGATATTTTTGGGTGGGTTCCCGGCATGAAAATGAGACATCTGTATAGTCCTAGTGGTGAAATAAACTCTGTAGTTCGTTCAGACTGGGACGAAACCCTGGGCAATTGGAATTTAACAAACCGATACTTATATGGATATACAACAGAGGGGTACTTTTTATTTTTGGAAAGGGATCATTGGGATAATCAGACAAACAGTTGGAATGGTTTTTTTAGGTATGACTATTTCTACCTTAATGCAAATAACAATTGTGAGGTAATGGTTTATCCTAATCCGGCAGTGAAAGAACTTTCATTGAGTGTTCCCGGGTGCGTACCGGGTTATTCAATAAGCGTATTCAACTCCAATGGAGCCATGGTATTGAAGCAAAAGGCAGAGGGCGAAATAACACTTGACTTGACCCAATTACCTTCCGGTATGTATCTTTATAAAATGGAAGACGGGCAATCCACCCGTACCGGGAGGTTTTACAAAAAATAATTGTTCTTATAGCAATTCCGGAAATTCCTTAGTAAGGTCTGAATTTGTTCAAATAAACTAAAAGCTACTCTCCTTTCAGCTCTGCCAAAACAGTCCGGCCACCCTTTGTGATATCTCCTTCTTTTACTACTATTTTAGCATCGAGAGGTAAAAATACATCTACTCTGCTACCAAATTTAATGAAACCAAACTCATCGCCCTGGCTCAATTCACTGTCCTTATCGACATACCATCTGATTCGGCGGGCAACAGCCCCGGCAATTTGCCTTACCACCAACTCGGTGCCCTTTTTCATCTTGATGGCCATGGTGGTACGTTCATTTTCAGTACTGGATTTAGGGTGCCAGGCCACAAGAAATTTTCCCGGATGGTATCGAAAAAATGAAACCTTTCCGGAAACAGGCATTCTATTAATATGCACGTTGAGTGGTGACATAAAAATAGAAATCTGTTTTCTGCGATCTTTCAAACATTCTGGTTCTTCTGTCTCTTCAATTACTACTACCTTCCCATCGGCAGGAGCCACAACAAGGTTCTCACCCAACGTAAGTGTAATTTTAGGATCACGGAAAAACTGTAATACTAAAATAAAGACAACAAACTCTGCAAAATAAATTAAGTAGTTAAATGGTGCAGGTACATA
>JAOUKG010000209.1 GCA_029882725.1 Cyclobacteriaceae bacterium | reverse complement strand
GATGCGATCACTCATATTGATAATTTTTTGAGGGTAGATGAATCAGTTAGTGAGAATAATTGGGCTTTGAATCTAAATATTTTTGTTCAGATTGATGATTTGACTAAGATAGCCTTGATAGAAAGTCAACTTCAAGCATATAAGGAAATTCAGAATCAGGCGAGAGAAGACTTGCAGGCCAACAGGTTTTATTTGGATTCTTTTGAAGGGATTGCAGCCCGATCTCAAGAGGAAAGGATTAGAAATAATGATTTGCATAGAGGGTTGCCAAAGGCAGCGGTCGTGGCTCCCTCAATCATGGCATTAATACTACTTTTGATAGCGTGTTTTAATTTTACCAACACTTCTATTGCCATTTCCTCAAGAAGATTAAAAGAAATAGGCATACGTAAAGTACTTGGTAGTCAAAGGAGACAGTTGATTTTTCAGTTTTTAACTGAGAATATATTGATTTGTTTTCTGGGTTTATTAACTGGTTTGGTCTTAGCTGAATTTATAGTTCCTGCCTATAGTAACATGTGGCCTTTTTTGGAATTCGAGATTAATTATCTTGAAAATCTTGATTTTTTCATATTTATGATTGTTTTGTTGTTGTTTACGGGTGTTTTTTCGGGAGGATATCCGGCTTTTTACATCAGTAGTTTTCAGCCAACCACGATTTTAAAAGGAAATGCAAGTTTTGCAGGCACTAATCTATTTACCAAAACACTTCTTTTTTTACAATACACATCGTGTATTCTTGCCCTTATATTGGGTTTTGCCTTTATGGAAAATGCAAAATATCAGCAGGAAATGGATTTTGGGTATGAAACCCACGGAATATTGTCACATAGGCTGAATTCAGGAGCAGACTTTGAAAAGTACCGAAATGCCCTGATCCAAAATCCGGGTATATTACATGTTACGGGTAGCAGGCATCATATTTTTTCTAATTGGTACAATGACCCGATAAAGTATGAAACCAATGAAGTTGAAACTGATATAATGGATGTTTCATACGATTATCTGGAGACTATGAACATTGAATTATTACAAGGTCGGAATTTTATAAAAGATAGTAAAACGGATAATCAGGAATCTGTTGTTGTGAATGAGGAGTTTGTTAAAACCTTTAACTGGAAAGACCCAATAGGCAAGAAATTAATTTGGAGGGATTCTGTTCAACTTTATGTTGTTGGTGTTATCAAAGATTTTTACACCCGAGCTTATTTTGGACCGATTAGCCCAATGATGTTTAAGTTTGCTCTTCCAGAAGATTACAGACAAATTATTATTAAAACAAATCCTGGTAATATCATGGCTGTAAATGAGTTTGCTGAGAAGGAATACAGGAAAACATTCCCCAATTATCTATATAAGGGACAAATTATGGATAAAGAGTTGGAAGATTCCGCCCGAACCAATATCAATATTGTCAAATTGTTTTTCTTTTTGGCTATAATAGCACTCATACTCACCACCATTGGTTTGTATTCTCTGGTTTCCTTGAATATCTTAAAAAGGATGAAAGAGATTGGTGTTAGGAAGGTTATGGGGGCATCTGTTTTACATATAGTTGGTAAACTAAATAAAGAATTTGTTATTATTCTGTCATTGTCGTCTTTGGCGGGGATACCCCTGGCTTATAAAGTAACAGATATATTTATGGGTTTGATTTGGGAATATTACCAAAGTCCTACGGTTTTGACTATTTCACTTTCTGTTTTACTGCTATTTGTGGTTTCGGGAATTACTTTGGGCACCAAGGTGTTTGCGGCGGCCCGATCCAATCCTGTGAATGTTTTGCGTATATCGTAGCGTATTAGTAGTTAGTCATTCTTATGGCATATACCCCATTATTTTATAGGCAGTTATTCCCAACATTTCGTGTAAAACCTTTTGCCAGTGGGTCATTGCAAAAGCACTGGGGATTAATGATTCAGGAGTGAAAATAATCGGGTCGGAATAGTAGTCCACGGGAAAACTATCTATTTTGATATCCACTTTCTGAAAACAACCCATTGCTCTTTTCATGTGAAATGCAGAGGTGATCAAAAGGTTTTTACCCTTAATTTCGTCTGAAAAATATTTTTTTACGTTTTGTGCAGATTGCCATGTGTTTTGGGATTCCTCTTCAGTAATTAATAGTGAATCAGGAACTCCCAACATCAAAAAGGCCTTTTTAAGTGTATTTGCCTCAGAATATTCAGGCTTTATCAAAGCCCCGGAGCCTCCACTAATCAATATTTTTTTTACTTTCCCTTCCTTGAACAATTGAAAAGCATGAACTACACGGTCGGCCCCTTTATTGAAATAAACCCTGTCACGTGGCTCCATTCGGTTTTTAGCTACCCCGGTAAGAACGATGGCCAGATCATAGGTTTCAAGTTCATTAATAGGAACAGGTGGTCGTTCCCAAAGTCTCATAGAAATATTTCCAAGAAACGGATTAGTGAAGATAATGCCCAGAAACAAGGCAACATAAATGCATCTTTTTTTCCATTTTTTATCTTTAAGTCTCCACGCCAACAGGAGTGTAATGGTTATCAATCCCAGCGGCATAAATAAAAAATACACCGTTTTGGATAAAATGAAGAACATAATTAGCGCTTGGTTTTAATTAGAAAACCCTCAAACCACTCTATAATATTCCTCAATACATCGAAATACAATGTTATTATTAAAATAAGCGTCATTATCCAGATTATCGCCATGTTAAAATTAAAAGTATCGTAGTAATTACCCATAAAATGTTTTTTTGGAAGATAAAAGGCAGTTCTGAAATCAAAAACACCTTTAGGTTGAGGATCCTGGTAAATAGGATATATTTTTTGAAATAAATTACCGTTACTTTCAATTATTCTATGTTGTTCCCCTGAATTTTTGACAAGGTCTGCAATAGTTTCATTGTGATGATGATTTTTCAATTCCAGAAAAGCATGTTGTTTTTCAGGAGTATTGGTTTCATTGCTCATGATTTGATCCTTTTCCTCACTTGCTTTTTGATAACGTGTTGAATATACTTTACGCAACACTTCTATAACTTTGAAAGTTTGATCCCGAATCTCCTTGTTAAAGTAATCGAGGGAAAGTTTGTTCAATTCTTCAAATTTTACATTCGGGAAACCGCTCAATTCTTTTGTAAGCTCATTTTTCAAAAGCTTTAGTGAGTTGACCATGATTTTTACTTCTGCAGGAGCCGTAGTACCTAAGTGTGTATAGCAATAATCTAGTTTGCTTTCCAATTCAGGTAAGTAATAAATGCGTTTATAATCGGCTGTGGCCATTACTTTATCGTATTTGAAAAACTTACTTTCAAAGGGATTGTCCTTGAATTGGGAAACCATTGCAGCTTCAAAAGCCCATCTTGATGCCATTACTTCTCCAATAACAGGAACTTTACCTGTTGTGGTCAGATCAGGGTTCAGTTTATCAAATTTTACAACAACCCCACTAAGCAATAATTGGGGTATCAGTAAAATAGGAATAAGTATATAAATGGTAACGGCTGAATTAAAAGCAGAAGAAATATTTAAACCCAACACGTTTGCCATGCAAGATGTTGAGAATAGAATCAGCCAATGTGTGAACAACATATCGTTGATATCGAGAACAAAATTGCCAATTAAAACAAATGTTATTGTCTGAATTCCGGATAAGACAAAAAGAATACTGATTTTTGACATCACATAGCTCATTCTGCTTAAATTCAAAAAAGATTCTCTTTTGAGAATTTTACGGTCACGGATAATTTCTTCGGCACTTACCGTAAGTCCCATAAATAAGGCTACAATTACACTCATAAACAGATAAGCGGGAAGATTGATATTCTTTCCAAATATATAGCCAACATCCACTGTGTTATCTACATTATAATACCGTACGATATAAGCCAGAACAAAGGCCAGAATAGGAGCTTCCAGTAAGTTAATAAACAGGTATTGCTTGTTGCTCAATTTTGACAACACATCTCTAAGTGAGAAAATTCTTATTTGTTTCATTCTCCCTGGTATTCGCAGGGAGATAGGCGGTTGCTCGGTGCTTGTTTCTACTTCACTTATTTGAGTTCTTTTTTTAAACTGTTTATTCCATTGTTCAGGACTTACTTTTCTTTCATCAGTAAAATTGCCATACTCATTTACTACTTTGGTTTCAATGATATTGAAAATCTGTTCGGGGTTTACATTTCCACATTGATTACATTCCCCGTGTTCACTGTTGATCATATTGATGATGTTCTTGAAATAAACAACAGCTTCAACAGGGTTTCCATAATAAATTTGATAACCACCTGTGTCCAGGATTACCAACTTGTCGAACATTTTAAAAATGTCGGAGGAGGGTTGATGGATAACCACAAAGATTAGTTTTCCTTTAAGGGAAAGTTCTTTCAATAAATCCATGATATTTTCAGAATCACGGGAAGATAGCCCTGAAGTAGGTTCGTCAACAAATAGTACCGACGGTTCCCTGAGTAGTTCCAGGCCAATGTTTAGCCTTTTTCTTTGGCCTCCACTTATTGTTTTTTGAAGTGGAGATCCCACTTTTAGGTCTTTAGATTCGATCAAACCCAAACTTTGAAGGGTTTTTATTACTAAGTTATTTAATTTTTCCTCAGATAAATCGGTAAAACATAATTTTGCAGAGTAAAAGAGATTTTGGTAAACGGTAAGGTCCTCAATCAAAAGATCATCTTGTGGCACAAACCCTATTACTCCTTCAATTTTTTTCTTATCTCTATGAATATCAATACCATTAATCAATACCTTTCCACTTGAAGGCTTGTCTGATCCATTTAAAACATTGAGAAGGGTGGATTTTCCAGCGCCACTTGCCCCCATTAATCCAATCATACCACCTGATTCCTCAATTACAGTTACTTCCCGAAGGCCAAGTTTCCCATTGGGGAATTTATAAGAGATATTTATTGCTTCAAATGTTACCCGGGGTTCGTCACCTGTTTTGATGAATTGTGAAATTATATCACCAAAGTAAACGGGGTCCATCCTGTCACTTCTTATCGTAGAGCCCGCTGCAAAAACCAAAATTTTGTTGGGTTTCAAGGGGACACCATTGAGGTATAGCTCTGTTGAACCAAGATATCGTATAAAATAACTATCAGAACTATCTAAATGTATTATTGTTATAAACCCATCCAAACCATGCCTTAGGATGTGGTTATAAGGTTTTTTTACTTCACTATGGTCATGATCAATTACAAGGAAGTTTTCCGATGTGAGCCTTTCTGTTGATCTGCTGTTGACAAATAATTTGATGAGGTTAACCTCGTCATTGGAAATATTGAATGCCTTTGCAATTGAATTCAACAGTTCTTCCTCTCTCGTTGAAATCTCACCATCTGCCTCAATAATACCTATCAATTCAAGTATGATAACGATTTTTTGCTTTTGAGTAAGTTCAAGATTAATTTGAGAACAAAGGTTTTCAATATTTTTTTGCTCTTCATGAATATCAGTATCAGGACCCACCGAAATACTTTCACTGTATTCATCAAATTGTTTTAAATGACCAGGTACAGCTTTATCGCTCAAATGGTCTTTTAGAAAAGCTTCAATTTGGTCTCTTTCTGTTTTTGTTACATTGTCTTCTTTTGCAACAATGGCAAATAGTTGAATAATGGCTTTTAATAAACGTTCACTCATAATTATTTAGGCAAAGTAAATAAGGAGTTAATATAATAATTTGCTATTTAGGAATTCAATGTTTTTTTAGTTAATGTTTTGATTATTGTAAATAGTACAATATTTAAAAAAAAAGAGAGGCTTTACTTCTAAAGCCTCTCTATCGTTAACAGGTTTAGGTTGGTATCAATTGATAATATTGCTTCTTAC
>JAOUKG010000208.1 GCA_029882725.1 Cyclobacteriaceae bacterium | reverse complement strand
ATCCCATAAAACCCCTTATACAATTTCTGCTGATACATCCACTCCACTCCATAACTGTATCCATCCGAACTACTATTAGCCGGTGCATTGCCAATCGCTCCAAAATCTGCCCCCACGTTGGCTAAAGAAATCATATCGTCAAGCAAAAACGGATATTGATCATATTTCTTGTAAAAACCCTCCAGGGTAGAAATGGCATTGAAGCCAAAATTGTATTCCAATCCCCCTACCAAATGCTTCGCTTTAATGTATTCAATTCCGTTGCTTTTATTGATTAACTCTCCGGTTACATTATCCGTAAAACCCAAAACAGTATAGGGTGGCAACTGGTAATAAATACCCGTATTGAAATTAAAACTCAATTTTTCATCCAAATTATATGCAAGAGAGGCTCGAGGACTCAATTGATGCAGAGGGTTGATCATTTCCCTGGAAAAATCATTGGCATCAGTCCTTAGGCCCATCGATAATACAACTTTTCCCTCCAAAAACTTCCTGTTTACCTGGCCAAATCCTGCGAATTTATTAAATCCAATATCAGTTTTATTATCAATAACCAAGGCTCCTGCCTGAGTAACAATTTTATTAAAATTAGAAGAAGTATAATCAGCCCTTTCCAGGGAAACACCATAGTTAAATTCCCAGGCTCCTTGTAAAGCATAATTTTCAAGCCTGATTTTCACTTCCTGCTCGCGGGCCGTATAGTCCTGAATGAGATTATCAGGGCTTGATTCATCATTATTAAAATATTTAAAAGAGGAGGAATTCAAAGTATTCGTGCTCACAACCATCGTAGTGTAGCCGCTTTCGCGGAAGCGCTCGTACTTTGCCCCTAAAGTATAGTTCCACTGTCCGGAAACGGGTAAATTAGCCAAAAAATATTTCTGAAAATCCGTCTCGTTCGCCTTCAGATTCAACTCAAAATCATCGTAAGCCCCTAAACCCAAAATCGTTATCTGACTTTTTGAATCGGGTTTGTATTTGAATTTAAACTGAAGGTCATTGTAAGTGGGAAGAAATGGAAGCCCAATCACCCCAAACAAAAATTGCAAATACGACCTCCGCGCTGAAACTAAAAATGTCGATTTTTCTGATAAAGGCCCCTCAACAATCACCCCAAGATCACTAGCCCCCAATACGGCATTCATTGTCACTTTATCCTCTCTACCGTCTTTCAATTTGAAATCAAACACAGAACTAAGTGCATTGCCCCGGTTGGCCGGAAAAGCCCCGGAATAAAAATCAACCTCCCGCAAAAAATCAACATTTAAAATACCCACAGGCCCTCCCGATGACCCTTGCGTCTGAAAATGGTTGATAGTAGGTATTTCAATACCATCAATGAAAAATTTATTCTCCCCGGGAGCTCCACCTCGTATTATGATATCATTACGAAAGGAAACGGTAGAAGCCACCCCGGGCAACGACCTCAACACTTTCGATATATCCCGGTTACCCCCCGGGGCTCGTTTAATCTCATTAATTCCTATAGTACGCAATGAAACTGGACTCTCCCCCGTCTTATTAAATGGCGATGCCGTGACTACTACATCTTCGAGACTTGTAACATCCTCCTTCAATCTTATTTCAACAAATGCAGGTCTGGAAGTTGTCACTTGTATCTCATATACAACCTTTGAAGCAAAACCCACAAATGAAACTTCCAAATTATACAAACCCGGAATTATATTCTTGATTTCGAAATCCCCTTCATCATTTGTAACAGCACCTTCGGTAGTGCCCTGAACCTGAACCGTAGCATAGGCAATGGGCTCATTATTGGTTGCATCAAGCACTTTTCCTCTGATAATTCCGGATTGCCCAAACACCGACCAACCTGAAAAAATAAACAGCAAAGTATATAATCCCTTCATCATGTTATATTAACTTCATTATTTCGCGTTATAAATAATTTCATCGAATGCCTCTATATTAGATATTTAACTAAGTATCTTTTCTACAACTTCATCCCAATAACACCCTTTCAGATAAATGGTTTAATCAAATTTCAAAAATGTAATATTTTCATTGTATTTAAACCGGTTCAATCATTTTCCTTGCATTTGTAATGATCTGATTTTCAAATATCCCCTCTTTTTGTAAAGAATTCCTACTTTTTCTTCAGCAGCCCCTAACCAAACAGTAAAAAATTAAACGTTTATTTTCGAGGTTCAAAGTGTAAAAATTTTGAGTTATACAGATTATTTTTTAGGGAAATAGCATTGTCCCCTCCCCAATGTAAGTTACAATAAATAGCCCTAATTAACCGTTTATCACACACTTAAATCATTTTACCTTCTCAGAATTGGTCTGGATATCCGTCCAATACTAACTGATTTCAATTCCCCTTTATTTTTTAAATTTTTAGGCTTATTCCTTTACCAAACTACATTGAATCCTATCTATTGATCCTCTATTATGCAATAAGATTATCATGATTGCGAAAGCTTTGACAAGTTGGCTAATAATAGTGCTCTTGGTTAAAAGCTAAAATCACCAAAATGGTTAACCTTCCAATTGAATATTCCGGGTAAAAATAATTGCTCTTTAAACTAAACAGTGAATACAAGGAGGGAAACCTTTACCGGTAGTAATAGCATTCCTCGTGTTCTCCAAGCTTTTCGGGAAAGGTAATTTATATGAATTCTCCCCGTATTTTTCCTTCAATTTAATTATAGAAACCAAGTTGAATTGAAACGGATATAAACGTTTATAAACGATTGTTTTGGGGAAAATTACCGAACTTTACGAAACCTTTCGAAGGTTCCAAACCTTCGAAAGGTTCGTAAAATCTGAGTTTTAAACAAAAATTGCAATAAAATGCTCAAGACAAACCCAAACCCAAATCAAAATTCCGGGTTCAATGCCATTTACTTAAACGAGATTATTAGCCTTTATAACCTATAAACTGGTCATACGCACGAACAAAGTTTAAAGATCAAAACTTTGTTTATAACCCCAGAGGGGGCATGATCTTGGTTTAACTTAGTAAAAAAACAAAAACACTTTCCTTGTTTTGATATTACCCAGGATCATTTTTTTTTAAGTAAAC
This sequence comes from Cyclobacteriaceae bacterium, assembly GCA_029882725.1. Classification (GTDB taxonomy): domain Bacteria; phylum Bacteroidota; class Bacteroidia; order Cytophagales; family Cyclobacteriaceae; genus JAHEMU01. The sequence continues at coordinate 2,787 of JAOUKG010000208.1, read as the reverse complement.
GGAATTGAACCCGGGTTTTATAAAAATACCTGTCTTTGTCCTATATTTACAGCTTGAAAAAAAGACTCAAATTCACTGAAAAAAAAAAGGAAATCAAAGCTGTTTCTTATATCCATCTTAATCCTTTCAACTCGTTTTAATAAAACGCGTATTGAGGTTCAATAAGACAAGAAAGATGGGTGAAAAAGCAGAATTTGAGCCTTAGTAGTTGATGTGCCGGAAACTAATTAAAATTGAACCTGAATTCGTACAGAAATTATTCAAAAAAAATGTGTGGGTCTGGTTGAAAAATATATAAACATGATTTTATACAATGTAACAATAGGTATTGACCTGGATATTGAAAATGAATGGTTGGAATGGATGGTAACGAAACATATTCCCAAAGTAATGGCTACGGGTATGTTTCAGGAGTATAAAATCTTCAAAGTACTGAGTCAGGAAGACCAGGGCAGTTCATCTTACTCAATCCAATATTTTAGCGATACGATCGAAAAAGTGGTGAAATATCTTGACGAATTTGCACCTTCATTGGTGGAGGAACATCGACAAAAATATATAAACCGGCATGTGGCCTTTAGAACCATGCTGGAACAAATAGAACTATAATGGTCGATTATTAGAAAATAGTTTGATAAAATAACTGGCAACTAGTATATTATGAGTTAATCTAAACCTCAACATCATGGCCGATTTTAACAGAAGAGACTGGTTGAAAAGCTCGGGGCTCATAGGTGCAGCCACTTTACTTTCAGGTTGGAGTACTCCGGAAGTACTCACTCAGGAGATAAAAAGTCCTAAAAAGAAAAATTCGCTGGTTCGACTAAATTCCAACGAGAACCCCTACGGCCCTTCCGAAAAAGTCCGGAAAGCTATGAAAAATGCTTTCGATGATGCCTGCCGTTATCCCTATTCCTATCAAAATGAATTATTGGAGCTCCTTGCAAAAAAAGAAGGGGTATCAAAAGACCATATCATAATTACCGGAGGCTCTACGGAAGGTTTAAATATCACCGGAGCCGCCTTTGGTTTATATGGTGGCGAAATAATAGCGGCTCGCCCCACTTTCCTCTCCATGATGGACTATGCTGTTTTATATGGCGCCACTATTAACTGGGTAGATGTCGATAAAAATAAGGGGCTCGATCTGGATGAAATGAAAAAACGCATTTCCGCACAAACCCGCCTCATTTTCTTGTGTAATCCCAATAATCCCACATCAACTCTTCTTCCCGCCAATGATCTTCGTGCTTTTTGCCACGATGTATCTGAAAGAGTAACCGTTTTTTCTGATGAAGCGTATTATGACTTCATCGAAGATAAAAATTACCCTTCCATGATCGAATTTGTAAAAGAAGGGAAAAATGTAATCGTTTCAAGAACTTTCTCCAAAGTATACGGACTCGCAGGACTACGTATAGGATACCTCATCGCCCGCCCTGATATTATTACGAAACTTAATGATCATGTGGCCGCTTTTACCAATGTTTTAGCCATAAAAGCCGCCATTGAAGCATTGGGTGATAATGAATTTTACAACCACGCGGTTTCCAAAAACAGGGAAGGGAGACAAATGATCTACAAAACATTGGATGAATTAGGGCTGGAATATGTTAAATCCAATACCAATTTTGTCTTTTTCAAATCGGGAAGGCATATCAATGAACTTCACAAATCCTTTATGGAACGTGGAGTGCAAATTGGCCGGCCTTTCCCTCCTTTTTATGATTGGTGTAGAATAAGCACGGGCACCACTGAAGAAGTAGCTTTCTTTTGTGAACAGCTAAAAGCCGTATTAGGGTAATAATTTAAACTATAAACGGTGATCTGTATTTAAAAGAATTTGTAGTTTCCGCTGATTCCCGTGTAAAGATTTCAGGAATAGATTTTTTACTAAACTTATAAATTCATTTAAATACATATTGGAAGCTAAAACAGATACCACATTTTGGTTCCACCAGTGAGCTTTTGCAACTACTTTATTTCAATATCACCCGATGGACTGATTGGCCCCTGTAAAAGTTGCCCTACTAAAGAAATTAAAATTACCAACATACATCCAATAACATTGTACATAAGATAACTTAAATCAAAAACACCCTTCACAACTAAAAAATGAACAATAAAAATAGTGGATTGTGCAATCACACCCGCAATAAAAACAGCCGATCCTCTCACCTTTTTAAGGAAAAAAGCAACAAGAAATATCCCTAAAATGGTTCCATAAAAAATTGAACCTATAATATTCACAAACTCGATCAGGTTCTCAACAAGTTGCGCCATAAGCGCAAAACCAATTGCCGTAATTCCCCAAAATCCGGTTATAACTTTCGACATGATCAAATAATGCCTGTCTGTTCCGTTTGTAACAAAAAACCTTTTATGGAAATCAACCAAGGATGTAGACCCCAAAGCATTCAACTCCCCTGCAGTAGAAGACATGGCCGCTGAAAAAATGACAGCCAATAACAACCCAATTATGCCATGCGGTAAATAGCGTAATATAAAAGAAATGAATATATAATCAGAATCCTTTACATTCGCCTGACGGTTGTTCTCCAACAGTAATTCCTTTACATCATTCCTGATTTCTGTTCCTTTCTGCGCTGATTCATTCAACAGCACTTTCTGTTCTTCTGTAAGATCATTTTCTGAAAGTGAATATTCAGTAATCAATATTTTATTCTCCTCATGCCACTGGGCATAATCATTTTCAAAGCCATTTAATTGTTCTTTATACTGTGGATCCACCACTGTTTCCAATTCAGCTTTATTAAAAAATACAGG
>JAOUKG010000207.1 GCA_029882725.1 Cyclobacteriaceae bacterium | reverse complement strand
TTTACTATCTGAAACCAAAACCCCTGAACGAGAACCCTCCCTGTAGATAGTTACGCCTTTGCAGCCACTTTCCCAAGCTTTTTGAAAAATTTGACTGATGGTTTCTTTACTGGTTTCTTCAGGAAGATTAACAGTAACACTTATGGAGTGATCCACCCATTTTTGAATGTCCCCCTGCATTTTAACTTTCTGTACCCAGTCAATGTCTGCAGCGGTAGATTGAAAATAAGGACTTTCCATGATGAGTTTATCCAAATCCTCAGCAGGCATTTCCCTTACTTTTTCCGGATCCAGTCCGTGTTGTTCTAAATAATGACTGAAGGCATGATGAAATACCCGGGTTTCTATCCATTGGTCGCCCGATTGATCTGTAAAATCGGCTTTATTAACAGTTTCACCGGGATTAATTTTCCTTCGTCTTGTATAGGAAATCCGGAAAGCTGGCTCTATTCCGGAACTGGTGCGTGTCATAAGGCTAACGGTACCAGTTGGGGCGATAGTGAGCAGGGCAATATTTCTTCTTCCGTATTTACACATATCCTGATATAAAATGGGATCAGCCGCAGCAATTCGCTGTATAAATGGGTTGTGTTTTTCCCTATCGGTACTATATATAGGAAAAGCACCCCTTTCTTTGGCCATATTAACCGAAGATCTATACGCCTCAATAGCTAAGTGACGATGTGTTTTTACTGAGAATTCAATACCTTCTTCCGATCCGTACCTCAGACCCAATGCAGCAAGCATATCTCCTTCACCGGTAATGCCAATTCCGGTACGACGACCTTCAATACATTTGTTTCGTATTTTTTCCCACAAGTTCTTTTCTGTTCTTTTAAGGGATGTAGGTTCCGGGTCGTTGGTTATTTTATCTAAAATATGATCAATTTTTTCTAATTCAAGATCAATGATATCGTCCATTACCCGTTGGGCTATTTTTATGTTTTTTGTAAATAATTCATAATCGAAATGAGCCTTTTCCGTAAAAGGATCTACCACATGGGAGTATAAATTAATGGCAAGAAGCCTGCAACTGTCATAGGGACAAAGAGGAATTTCACCGCAAGGGTTGGTAGATACAGTTTTGAAACCGAAATCGGAATAATGATCGGGTATAGATTCCCTTAATACGGTATCCCAAAATAAAATACCTGGTTCTGCAGATGTCCAGGAAGATTCAACAAGAAGATCCCATATTTCACGGGCGTTTACTGATTTTTTGTATTTAGGCTCAAGGGCATCCACTGGAAATTTCAGATCATACTTCTGATTATTTTTTACGGCCTCCATAAACGCATCATTTATTCTTACGGAGATATTGGCACCTGTAATCTTAGTAGTATCTGTTTTGGCTGTGATAAAGTCAACAATATCGGGATGATTCACCGCCAGAGAAAGCATTAAGGCGCCTCTGCGTCCGTCTTGAGCCACCTCACGGGTAGAATTGGAATACCTCTCCATAAAACTCACCACTCCTGTAGAGGTAAGGGCACTATTTTTAACAGGTGATTTCTTAGGACGTACAGATGAAAGATCATGGCCCACACCACCACGACGTTTCATGAGTTGTACCTGTTCCTCATCAATTTTCATGATGGCTCCGTACGAATCCGATCCCTCTGGATTTCCTATAACAAAGCAGTTGGACAAAGAGACCACTTGAAAATTATTTCCAATACCAGACATTGGCCCCCCCTGAGGTACAATATATTTGAACTCAGCTATTGCCTCAAAAATTTCACTTCTGCTTAGGGGATTGGGGTAATTCTTTTCTATTCGAAATATTTCATCGGCCATACGATTATGCATATCGGTAGGCGTCTTTTCATAAATATTTCCCTGATAGTCTTTCAATGCATATTTATTAATCCATACTTCTGCAGATAATTCATCCCCATTGAAGTATTCAAGTGCTGCTGCCTTTACTTCTTCGTAGGGAAAATGAGTCAATTTTGGAGGGGGAGGAGTAACAGGGATGAAAGATTTTTTTTCAGGTTTATCAAAATCAATTGGGAGGGTAAACTCTTTCATAGCTAGAAAATTTTCAATTAAAATTATGCATTGCTACTCATCAATGAAAGGTTGAGTATTGGTTAATTTTATGATATTTATCAGGAATAATTTATTCCTCTCTTTTGTAACAATTTGGTTTGAGGTTTAAATGGAAAAAAGTAATACTGTTTTTTTTATCCATAAAACTTTCATAAAACAACCCTTGAATAATTAGAGCCTTTAGTTAATAATATTTTCTGAATGGGTCGGGATGTCCAACCTGTTTAATCCACAACACCACAACACCCCACCAAGTTTGGGAAAAGTAATATAAGTGTGTAATAAACGGCTATTTGGGTGTGTTTTTTGTAAATTACAACGGGGAGGGGACAATGCTATTTCCCTAAAAAACAATCACCATAACGCAAAATTTTAATGCTCATAACCCTGAAAATAAACGTTTAATTTTTATTATTCATTAGGAAATAGATTTGTTGTTGGACGTAAATAGGGTTTAACAACCTTCTTTGCTTTCCTCGTGGTAAAATAATCTGTAGCTATATTAGATAATCCAAACTAAAGGGCATTTAATCAGGTTAAAAGCTTCATCGTAACGAACCTCAATAAGAACAGACTTCAATAAAAAAGAAAACCCGGCTTTAATACCGGGCTTTTAACTATTGTTCTTTACGCAAACTCAGCGATATCCTCTTTCGTTTTGGATCTACTTCCAATACCCGGGCCGAAACCTTTTGTTGTAGTTTTAAAACTTCAGCAGGGTCTTTAATAAACTTGTCAGTAATTTGTGAAATATGAACCAAGCCATCTTGTTTAACCCCAATATCTACAAATGCTCCGAATTTCGTTAAGTTAGTAACAATGCCAGGTACTTCCATGCCTACTTTTAGGTCTTCCATGCTGTGAATGTCGGCAAATGAAAATTCTTCGATTTGCTCCCTTGGATCTCTGCCGGGCTTTTCAAGTTCATTCAAAATATCTTCCAAAGTGTATTTACCAACTTCTTCAGTGATATAGTTCTTTAAATTTATTTTTTTGCGAATATCTTGTTTAGTGATCAGGTCATTAAGCTCACATTGTTGGTCTTTTGCCATTTTTTCTACTAATTCATATCGCTCCGGATGTACAGCACTGCTATCAAGGGGATTTTCCGAATTAGCTATCCTCAAAAAACCTGCTGCTTGTTCAAATGCCGAAGGACCCATCAAGGGTACTTTCAAAAAATCTTTACGTGAACTGAAACCGCCATTTTTCTTTCTGAATTCAACAAAGTTTGAGGCTAACTTTGATCCCATCCCGGAGACGTATGAAAGTAGTTGTTTACTGGCAGTATTGACATCTACACCCACTAAGTTTACACAACTTTCAACTACCTGATCTAAGGATTCTCTGAGTTTTTTCTGATCTACATCATGTTGATATTGACCAACTCCAATTGATTTTGGATCAATTTTGACTAATTCTGCAAGAGGATCCATCAAACGTCGGCCAATAGATACAGCCCCTCTTACTGTTATATCTTCATCAGGAAATTCTTCGCGTGCTGTTTCAGAGGCAGAATAAATGGAAGCACCACTCTCATTGGTTAGGAATATTTTTATGGATTTCGAAATAGGTAATTTTCTGACAAACTCTTCAGTTTCCCTGCCTGCCGTACCATTACCTATGGATATAGCTTCGATGTCAAATTTTTCACATAAATCCGTTACTTTTTCAGAAGCCATTCTGGATTGATTCTGTGGTGGATGGGGAAAAATAGTGTCTTTATGTAAGAGATTACCAAATTGATCCAATATAACCATTTTACATCCGGTACGATAGCCAGGATCCAGGGCTAAAGTCCTTTTTTGTCCCAATGGAGCCGAAAGTAATAACTGTCTTAAATTTTCCCTGAATACATTAATAGCCTCCTCATCGGCTTTCTCTTTGGCTATCTTTCTGAATTCATTTTCAATACTTGGCTTTATTAACCTTTTGTAAGAATCCTCAACAGCATCTTGTACCTCATTAGTACAATAATTGTCATTTTTTAGTACTATTCTATCAATCTGGTGAAAAGCTGTTTCTTCTTCTACAGAAATATCTGTTTTTAAAACCCCTTCGTTTTCTCCCCGATAAATAGCTAACAACCTGTGTGATGGACATTTATGTAGTAGTTCCTCGAATTCAAAGTAATCTTTGTACTTATCATCTGTCTTGGTTTTAACCTCTTTGGAGCTAATTACTGCTTTTTGACTAAACAGCTTACGTATTCTATCTCGAACATCTTTGTTTTCACTTATCCATTCTGCAATGATATCCCGGGCACCACTCAGGGCAGCTTCCTCAGTTAAAATTGTGTCATTTAGATATTCTTTAGCCAACGTTTTGGGGTCAAGGTCTTTTTGCTCAAAAATAAGTGTGGCAAGTGGCTCTAAACCAGCTTCGATTGCCTTTGTTGCCCTGGTCTTTCGTTTAGGTTTATAAGGAAGATAAATATCCTCCAGAGTAGTGAGTTCAGTAGTGTTTTCTATTTCTTTTTCAAGTTCGGGAGTAAGTTTCCCTTGCTCTTGAATAATATGTAACACATACTCTTTCCTTTGCTCAAGGCCTTCAAAATAATGTAATTTTTCTTTTATCAGTAGTAATTTTACTTCGTCCAGATTGTCTGTTCGCTCTTTTCTATATCGGGCCATAAAGGGTATAGTGGCTCCTTCTTCCAATAATTCGGTTACAGCTTGCACCTGTTTTTTGGTAACTTCTGCTGCTTCTACTATTAAGCTGATATAATGTTCTTTCATGGGGGCAAAAATAGAAATTCATGTCGATTATTCGAGGGTTATTTTCGACGAATGTTTAATTGAATTGTTATTTTAGAAATAGGATGTTGATTATAATATATTACAAATCCAAGTACGAAACGTTATGCAATTAGTAAATTGGGCCTAACTTGAAAATGCAGGGAATTTTATATCTGGTACCTTATTTAAACGTTGAAATAAAAGATGTTTAAACATTTTAAATTTTAATTCGTTTAATTTACAGAAAATAGTCATGCTTAATATGAAATCAGTATTACACAAATCCGAAACCCGTGGACATGCCAATCACGGTTGGCTGGATTCCCATCATACCTTTAGTTTTGCTGGATACCACGATCCCGAAAGGATGTATTTTGGCGTATTACGTGTTTTGAATGATGACATTGTTCAAGGGGGTATGGGATTTGGCACACATCCTCATGACAATATGGAGATTATTTCAATTCCTTTGAAAGGTGAGTTGGAGCATAAAGACAGTATGGGAAATACGCATGTGATCTATGAAAATGATATTCAGGCGATGAGTGCGGGAACTGGTATATACCACTCCGAATACAATCGGAACAAAGAGGTGTTGACAAATTTTTTGCAAATTTGGATATTCCCTAATAAAACAAATGTTGAGCCCCGTTACGATCAGAAAAGTTATGATCCTCAGACATTGAAAAATAATTTTCAGCAAATTTTATCACCAAATCCAGAAGACGCCGGGGTTTGGATACATCAGGATGTATGGTTTCATCGGGGAACTTTTGAGCCGGGCAAGTCAACTACATACTCACTTAAAAAACCTGGCAATGGAATTTACTTCTTTATTCTTGAGGGAAGTGTGGAAATTGAAGGACAACCGTTGAATAAGAGGGATGGGTATGGAGTTTGGGAAGTTGAAAATATAAATATCAAGGCTTCAACAAATTCAGACATTCTTGTAATGGAAGTGCCCATGGAACTCAATTAATTAGGTTTAAACTATTTTACTCTTTCATACAGTGCAGGTCTAATCATTTTCAGACTTTCTATTTTCTTGAAAACGGAAGTT
>JAOUKG010000206.1 GCA_029882725.1 Cyclobacteriaceae bacterium | reverse complement strand
GATAAAATTTCTCTGGAAACCTTTGTAGGGAAACCCGTTTTGCCTTCCAATTCCGGTGAAACGGTAATTGGAGAGCACCTGTTCACAGGGATGTCTGTGGGTTGGCAGACTCAGAAATCACTTTGGAAAATCACCGGGCTTACCGGAATGGATAGCACCCTGGCCTCATTCAACAGATCCCCAATCCCCACTTCGAAATACTTTGAAAAAAACACGGCTGCCTCATTTTATGGTAGAAGAAACCTTTCAAATAAAATCAGTTTAGAGGTTGAGTATGCATTTAGCAACCTTATTACCCGAAATCACACTAATCAACAAGTAAAAAATTTATACCATGCATTTAAATCCGGATTGTCATGGCAGTCAAAAAGTGGTTCCTGGAATGTTCGGTATGACAGGACAGATCCGGGCTACAGAACACACCTCCTCACGTACATCAACAATGATCTGGAAAATATTTTATTGGGGCATACGATAAACTTCTTCTCGGGAAAAATAAACGTGCGTACAGAAATAGGCCGGCAAAGAAATAACCTGAATAAACAAGAAGCTTCAGAACAAAAAAACATGGCCTACAAAGGGAGTTTCAACGCAAAAATCAATAAAACCAGTACTATCACGGGACATTATAACACATTCAAAAGCACTGTTATATCCTGGATAAACAATGACACCTTAAATTATCAGGATCCAAACCGACTGGATTCTATGGTATTGGTAAGTATTAACCAACAAGCAATGCTTCAGTACTCGTGGCAAATCCTTTCAAAAAACAAAAAAAGGAAAGTACTGAACACCAGTTTTCAAATTCAACAAGCCGATATGGGGCAGGGCATTCAACAGGTTATTAATTCAACCACATCACTGGTCTTCCAAAATCCACAAAAGGAACAAAATTGGGGAATTCAAACCACCTTTGGCAAGCGTGGATTTGGAGAATCCAACCAAAATACGGGCACTTATTCTATCTATACTCATCGAAAGCTATTCAAAAATTGGAATTTTTCAGGAAACATGGCATTACAGCTTTTTTCTCAAAAAGGCCACACCCAATTTATTAACAATAACCGGATCAATATTTCGAGAGTAATCCAAAAAAAGTACGCCTTATCAGGTTCAATTTCCAGGACATCCCGATTTGAGGAAACGGGAAACATAAACTCCTGGAGGCTCCAACTACAGTGTTCAATAAAACTATAAAGTCATGAAACGAATCTCGATTCTCCTTTTTTCAATGATTACAATATCAGGAATCTGTCAACAATTTCCTGTTTCTCTTTCAGTCTATTCGACAGAATTATTTCCTCAACAAATTCTGCAATACCAACAAAGCTCCACACTACCCTTTACTGTGGAAGCCAGGCTCAACGACCTGCACAGCACTTCAGAATTAGTTCAATTAGGAATGGAAATCATCGGGCCCAACCTGCAAATCAGAAGTGCCTTTCCTTTGAATACAGCTTCTATTCAATTATTTCCCGGAGAAACTCATTTTATAAATACCACTGACCTTTCAAGTTTATTTCAATTTGAAAATATCGATTCCTATGGGGCGCAATCAGTAAACTTTATAAAAAATGGCCTGATACCGGAAGGGATTTATCAGTTATATATAAATGTATATGATGCCGTAAACGACAGAAAACTATCTGAAAGCATTCCGATTACATTTTCAATTATTTTGGAAGAGCCACCGGTACTGATCTTTCCGGACCAGGAAGTTGTGCAAGAGCTGGAAAACACCCCACTCATAATTCGCTGGCTTCCCCGGCATTCAACAATGAATTTCACTGCCAATTTACAATTAGAATCCATTCGTTATCGAATTGAACTAATAGAACTCCAAAGCAACGAACTGCCATCAGACCAACAATTCAACCTGCAAATTCCTTTACTATCTGAAGAGACCGATGACATTTACTTTGTTTACGACCTTCAATACCCTCCATTGGAATCCGGGAAATGGTATGCATTAAGAATCCGGGCTTTTGCCCCGGAAGAAACAATTCGATTCAGAAATGACGGCATTAGCCAGGTATTGACATTCAGGTGGGGAACTGAATGCTCAGCCCCGGAACGAATTTCCATCCCCGATACCGGGCCCGACTACGTTACCCTTTCCTGGGAACCAACACCTTCGGCACAATCCTACGACATCGAATTTAAAAACAACTCCGACACAACCCGATATTTTGAAAATTCAGGCATGACTTTTCACAAAATAGCGAGCCTGATTCCCGAGGAATATTATGAATTTCGGTTACGAGCGGCCTGTCCCTCCAGTAAAAGTGAATTCTCACCCTGGATCAGCAAAAAATTACCCACCTTAACTGCCGAAGATTTCTTCTGCGGAAATTTCACCACTCCTCCCCTCCCTGACAGTTTAAAATTGGAAAAGTTATCGCCGGGAGATCTTTTTTATATTTCGGATTTTGAGGTTTCCGTGGTGGAATCCTTTTCTGATGGAAATTTTACCTTTTCGGGAAAAGGGACTATGCCATTGCCCTTCTTTAATAAGGCCCGCGTTACCGTTGAATTCACAGAAATAGAGTTGGATCAAAAGTATCGATTAAAATCGGGAGCTGTAAAAATCAACCAAATTGAGCCCGTATGGGCAGATAAAGTAGATGAATGGCTGGACAAAACAGATGACCTGATAGCAAAAACAGAAGAAACCATAACCATTGTGGGAGAGACTTATGATTCACTGAAAGGCATTATACAGGCCCATACTGAATCCAACACTCTCTCCACAGATACCACAAATCAGGCAACCAACCTTACCTCAAACTCAGAGTACACGGCCGAAAATTCAACTTCTGATATGGATTCAGTTCAGAATACCCACCCAATTTCCGATTCCACACAAGCAACCTCAGTAGAAACCTCATCAGAAACAGGTGCGACAACAGAAACAGAACCAATCAATACCAATTCGGCAGTGATTTCAAGTGAAACTTCAGGTTTAAATTCCACGAGTTCCACTAACTCCACAAGTTCTCCAACCAATTTTCCCTATCAAACCAGTGCCTCCCTTAATGAAAAACAGATTCTTGCAGGCCCCTTAACATTTAACCTTTCAAACCTACCCGAAAGTGAGAATTACAATAATCAAGGTCATCAGGTATTCAAAAATATTCAAACCAACTTCAACCTTTCAATCAAAGATCTGGATTATCAATCTGATCTGATTATTGAAAATGCCCTAATTTCCTTTGAAAAAGACACTTTAGACGAGGTTTTGCACAATATTTTAGTGGAATGGCAGGGAAAACAACCCATTTCGCCCATTGGCTGGCTTGAACTCACGGCCACGAATATTTCATTCACTGTAAGTAACGATGGGAATATCACTGGAAAAATAACAATCCTACCCCAAAATAAAACGGATGCCCAACTTTATCAACAAGTACAATTCAATGATCAACCTATCGGTAACGCACATTTCATCTACGATAAATCAGTGTTTTTTGAAGGTATGTTTGATTGGGGAGATGTTGTTTTCCCGGAAATAACCCTTTTAAATACTCATGATAAAACTCAAACATTTCAATCCATTAAACTGGATGAATCCGGCCGATCCATGATTGACCATGTTCAATTTAAAAATATTGAAATCAATGCAGATAGTTTGGAGGTATTTATTGAGTCATTGGAGTACGCGGCAATATTGGATATAAAAAAGGGACTGCAACTTCAGAAGGGGCATTTAAAAGGCGAAATCCGTTCAATACCCTATTTTGAAGGAAAATGGGTATTCGATCAGGATTTTACAGGAGAAAGATTACTTATTTCCCCAAGACCGGAAGAAGTCACGTTTTTTACGATGCGGGTTTCCGAAGGTGAAATGAACCTTGAGCTCTCAAAAAATTTAGCCCCACTAGCTTTTACATCCAACATGACCCTTGAGCATCCCTTTTTGGATGGCACCTTAAAAGTAGAAGATTACACCTATTCAAAAGGCATTGTTGAAAGTATAAATATGCACGGAGAGGTGAAGCACAATGGTTTACGTATTGAACTCATTGAAACCACGCTGGAAGAAGGTTTTTTGGTTTCTCAGGGGTTGGTAGAATATGAATATCAATCACAACTCATCCAATCGCACCTGAAGAACTTCAAAATAAGTAAAAATGGTAACATCACACCCGGTGAATATGAGGTTACTGCAAATTTAACAGCACAATTTGGCCCGTATAAAGTCTTATTTGATACCAAGCCCGTATCAAAAGGCAAGGAAAACGGCTATGATATTTATCAGGATGTAAAAGCCACCTTATTTTTTACGGATGCTGAAACTGAAAAAGAAACAAAAATAGCGGGAGTAAATATATCCTATAAAGAAGACAGCCAGGGAAAGTGGAAAGAATTTATAGCCATAGCCAAAAGCAAATCGATATCCCTGGGTACTATTGGGCCTTTCGAAGGATTTGTTGAAGCCCTGCAAATTGAAATTGATAATTCGATACATCTTGAAGTAAGTGGCACTCTGGATTGTAAAGGAAAAGTAAGTCAGGATATAAGTCTGAACAATCTCATAGGTTATGGCGAAGAGTTAACAGGTCTGAATTTCACTCTGAAAAAGGGAGCCGAATCAGATTTCGACCTTTTATTCCAATATCAAGAGGGCTTGCTTTATTTGGATATGAAGGTAAAAAACATCAGGAATCTGGATCTCCGTCTACATAAAGGCAAACAACCAATAGCTTCATTATTGAATTTCAGTTTCTATGAAGATGGCAGACTCAAGGGCCGATTGCAGTCATTGGTTGATGCCGAATACTCCAATTCAGGGGTAACTGTTGCCCTGGATGAAATGGACCTGGATTTTGAACTATATCCCTTTCGCGAACACAAAGATTTCAAATTCACCAAGGGTAAAATAAGATTCAAAGTGTCAGATATTACAGGAATGACCGGAAAGATTGTATTTGAAGCTCAAGTAGATGAGAAAAACATAATTACGAGGGTTATTGATAATTATAACGATATAAAATTTCATGGTTTGACCATTTCAGACCTGAAACTCAGTTTAATGATGGATGCGGGATTAAATATTGAACGTATTTATGGCTCATTTGCAGCAAAGCATAAATTATTTGATAGTGGAATAGAGATTTCTGAATTTAATTATGAAAAAGGCGAAATAACCAAATTGACATCGGTACAAACCCGATTAAAGTATCAACACTTTCTGTTTGAACTCAATGAACTAAGCTATCTCAATAAGGAATTGTCTTTTAATGCACAGGCTTTATTGAATTTATCAACCGGAGAGGCGAACAAATTGGAAGTGAACGCCTTCAAAATTGATTCACTGGGAACTATTTTCATCGGTGAAATCAATGGAAAGATAGTTAAAAATCCTGTTCTACTTGATTTCAATGCGAAATTTGGCAACAAACGATTTACGGGTTCCTTTACCGGAGAGTTTGGTTCTTACTTCAATATGAAGGGGCAAATTGATGTTGGAGCTGAGGATACCTATCAGTTTGGATATCTGGCCCTGACCTCCTCGGCAAATATTCCATTGGGTCCTGCATTTAAAATCTCACAATTGGGAGGGAGTTTTGGCTTCAACTACAACATTTCATACGATGAGCATACTAAAAAATTCAAAGGTTATCCAAGAAAAGACCAGTATGTAGCCGGTTTAGGAATTGGAATTGCTGATGTCGCCGGGGCAATGGAGCTTTATGGAAATCCCATCATCCAATTTGGTGCCAGCGATGTCAAATTAAACTTATACGGTTCGCTCTCTATCCCCCGAAATAATCCAAATTATTTTGGTGAACTCTATGCAGAATACAACTTCACAAAAGAAATTTTGAGAGGCAGTCTTCATTCTAATATAATGTTACCTGCCCAAA
>JAOUKG010000205.1 GCA_029882725.1 Cyclobacteriaceae bacterium | reverse complement strand
GAACCCATAAAATCGTATGCTCCGGGCTCTCCCGAAAAGGCAGAACTTCAAGCCGAACTAAAGAGACTAAAAAGCATTCAGATGGACATTCCCATGTACATCGGCGGTGAAGAAGTTCGTACTGATAACACTGAAAAAATACATCCTCCCCACGAACTTTCCCACACATTGGGACAATTCCACCACGGTGACGCTTCTCATGTAGAGCAGGCAATCAACGCGGCACTTGGAGCCAAAGAAGCCTGGGCAAATTTAGCATGGGAACACAGGGCAAGTATTTTCCTGAAAGTTGCCGATTTACTGGCCGGTCCTTTTCGCGCCCGAATCAATGCAGCCACTATGCTTTGCCAGTCTAAAAATGCTTTTCAGGCAGAAATCGATGCGGCCTGTGAACTCATTGACTTCTTCAGGTTCAATGCCTATTATATGGCAAACATTTATAACGAACAGCCCGAATCCAACCCCGGGATGTGGAACCGTTTGGAATACCGTCCTCTTGAAGGTTTTATCTTTGCTCTTACCCCTTTCAACTTTACATCTATAGCAGGAAATCTTCCTGGTGCCCCTGCCCTGATGGGAAATACCGTAGTTTGGAAACCTGCCAATTCACAGATCTATTCTGCACAGGTAATCATGGAGGCGTTCAAAAAAGCGGGCCTTCCAGACGGAGTTATCAATCTGGTTTATGTAGATGGCCCTACCGCTGGAGAAGTGATTTTCAATCATCCTGAATTTGCGGGACTTCACTTCACAGGTAGCACGGGTGTTTTTCAACATTTATGGAAAACTATAGGTGCCAATATCGCCAAATACAAAGGATATCCCCGCATTGTGGGCGAAACGGGAGGAAAAGATTTTATCCTTGCTCACAAAACCGCAGATGCGAAGGAAGTGGCAACAGCAATAACCCGGGGAGCCTTTGAGTTTCAGGGACAAAAATGTTCTGCAGCCTCACGCGTTTATATTCCAGACAACCTTTGGGAAGAGGTGAAAAAATATGTTGTTGAAGATGTAAAAACATTCAAAATAGGCTCTCCCGAAGAATTTGGTAACTTTTTTAATGCTGTAATTGATGAAAAGGCCTTTGATAAAATAGCAGGATACATCGATCAGGCCAAAGCCAATGACCTCTGCGAAATCATCACCGGAGGAAATTATGACAAATCGAAAGGGTACTTTATTGAACCAACTACCATTGTTTCCAAAGATCCGCATTCTGTTACCATGTGTGAGGAAATCTTCGGCCCGGTGGTCACTATTTATGTGTATCAGGCAGAGCGGTTTGAAGAAACTCTTGAATTGGTGAATAAAACGTCTCCATACGCACTTACAGGAGCCATTATTGCTCAGGATAGGTATGCCATTGAACTTGCTACCAAAAAACTTGATCAGGCAGCGGGGAACTTCTACATCAATGATAAACCCACGGGAGCTGTTGTAGGCCAACAACCTTTTGGTGGAGCAAGAGCTTCGGGTACCAACGATAAAGCTGGTTCAGCATTAAACCTGATCCGATGGGTATCTCCCCGAACTATCAAGGAAACTTTTGTGCCTGCCACTGATTACAGATATCCATTTTTAGGAGAATAACATTTGGGTACTATGGGTAAATCGACAGGACTTTTAATTTTGATTGTATTCTCAACATGGATGAATAGTTTCAGCCAACGTTTTGAATCCGATCAGTATGAAGTCCTCAAAGTAACCCACAATTATGCAGACACTCTGCTCATGGACGTATACATACCGAAAAACGATCCCCATATCAGTCGTCCGGTTATGTTGTACGTCCATGGCGGGGGTTTTTATGCCGGTCGCCGTGATTTTAAAAGTCAGGTGGAATTTTGCGAATATTTCGCCAGAAAGGGTTGGGTTACAGTAGCCATTTCCTATCATTTAACCATGAAAGGACAATCTTTTGGGTGCAACCAGCCTGCTGACAATAAAATGAACACCTTTAGGGAAGCCGCAAAAAACATTCACCAAAGCACCTTATTTTTAATCAATCACGCCGATGAGTTTGGTATCTCACCTCAAAAAATAATTCTGGCGGGCAGTAGTGCCGGAGCTGAAGCCGTTTTAGCTGCAGCCTATTGGAACGAAACCCGGAACGGAATACTCCCCGAAAATTTTAAATACTCAGGATTGATAAGTATGGCAGGTGCACTCCCGGAGATAAACTGGATAACCCTGGAAAATGCTATCCCCACCCAATTATTCCACGGCACATGCGACAATCTTGTGCCTTATCGATATGCTTCCCATCACTATTGTTCCGAAAATAAGGCCGGATACCTTCCTCTTTATGGATCTTTTGACATAAAAAAACGATTAGAGGCACTCAATGTATCTTCCTACCTGGTTTCCGATTGTGGAGGAGGGCACGAATGGGCAGGAAAACCCATGGAAGATGCCTATATTGAACACGTTCATCGTTTTTTAAAAAGCCTTATGAACCCCTTCGGGAGAATGAACGAACGGATCTCCCTGGCAGTGGGAACAAGAAGTTGTGATAGGTTACAGATAAAATGTGAAGATTTGGGGAGGTAAAAACTCTTTTCTACTCAATTTGAATCTGTTAAAAAATAGGTCTAAACCTTAAACCCAAAGAGAAACCGTATCGTCCTGTAACAGGAAATAACTCTTGCCTCATTGGATCATACCCCATAGCATCATTAAACGGCAAAATCAAACTTCCATTCGCATAGGCTTCCAACTGATAACTTAGAAAGTAAGAGCCCCCAAAACTAATTCCAACCCTTGTTTTTATTTGCTCTAGAAAAGAAGTTACGCTTAAATTAAACCCTCCATACAAATTCATGTAATATTTGGGCGCATACCTATATTCGTGTACTGTAAGAAAATTATACAAATAGACTTCTGTTGGTTTATTTATTGAATAGTATCCTGAATAATGAGATTTATAACTTAATGGTAATTGTGTTTCTCCGTATAAATTAATCATTCCGTAGCTATCATTTATCTCTGATGTTACTACCCCAAAATCAGTCCTTTTACTTTTATTCCAAGTATGTTCATAATTGACACCAAACCTATAACCAGATCTTCTGAGACCCCGGTTATACATGAACAGATTATCATAAACCGTATAAAAAATAGTAGGATCTGTTTCACCATTGAGAACTTGCTCGTCAAAACTTTCCATTAAAGATTTAATCTCCCTTTTAGTAAGCTTTCTTGTACGAAGAACCCTTTCATTTTTTATGTTTCGAAGTGTCCCTAAAAGGTTATAAAACTGAGAATCATCAATACCTTTTGCCAAAAAACCATCAGCGTCTAAGTCATGCAAAAGATATAATAATTGTGTTTCATCTTGTATATAATTAATTCTACCAAAACCGGGACCTACTGCCAGATTAAAAAACAAAATGGAAGACTTTGATTCCCTGAACAAATTATTATTCCTTCTATCTTTTAAATAGGGCTTTAATAATACAAAACCGTCCAAACCACTCAAATAAAATCGAGTTTCACTAAATAAATTTGTTTGGGAATTCCAGTTTTTTATTGAATCAATGTCTGATTTTTGGAAATAATATCCACCGTATAAATTGGCTGAACTTGAAGATTGAATATGTTTATTATTAAACTCCAGATTGTAAGATCCTGACGGTAATAAACTTATATTATTTAGATTGCCCTGAATTGAATTATAGTCATTGAAAAAATAGAAATTTGGATTTAAAACCAATTTATGCCTTATCAAATAAAAATTACTATCATTTCTGAGATACTTCAACTCTGATAATCTATCAATTCCTTGAGCGTGCAGGTCAAAAAATAAAAATAAAATAAAAAGTAAAACACTTACTACTTTTAATTTTCTCATGATTATATAATTTACATTTTAACACATATTCAATATAACAATAAACATACCATAGATAATTATATAGTGTATTTACACTATTTTTCTTTTATTTATATTGTTTTTTTAATCTATTTACCTTGAAATTAAAACAGGATGCTTAAATAAACTTATGGCTACCAAATGGAAATCCTTAATTTTACCCTAAACACTATTGTCTGAATCAGGATTTACAGGATGAAAGGATGGGCAAGATGAGTCTGGGATTATAGGGTAAAAGGACTATTCTGAACTTACCATAAGTAATCTGCAATATGTTTTTTAATCCAAGTAAAATCCAAATACCAACCCATCAAATAATTTATCCTGAAAATCCTCTAATCCTGAAAATCCTGATTCAGACCTTTTTAATTTTCTCCAATAGCTTCTTCAATGTATCCAATTCCTCTCCTTCAAATTCCCAGAAATATCTTGTTTCCAACTTTCCCACATGAATAATTTTATCTGCCCTTTCCCTGTCTTCCACCCAGGAATAACCCACCCTTTTCAAGGCCCTTCGCGTAATAGAAGCTCCACTTTCAATGCCTTCCACAAAAATATTTACACCTTGCATCTTGCCGGTTTCCAATTCTCCCGACAACAGATCGTATCCTTCCGTTGCGAAAAGTTGCTCCAATGTACCCTCAAGTAAAAATTGCTCAGGAATTCCGCTACAAATAGCCCCTTCCCTGGTTATTACCCAGGCTTTGTCGGCTATTCGGGTGGCCAAATCGATATCGTGTGTACTCATGATAAGCGTTTTTCCGCTATTTCTTGCCAAATGGAGTAAAAGACGCATAATCTCTACCTTATTTCCTATATCCAGGTGATTGGTGGGTTCATCCAGAAAAATGATATCGGTATCCTGTGCTATGGCACGGGCAATCACTGTTTTTTGTTTCTGACCATCACTTAATTCATGAAAATAACTGTCTGCAATCTCCTCCAGAGAGGTCAATTTCAAGGCCCTTTCTACCTGTTGTTCGTCAGTTTCTGAAAATACGGCCATCCAATTGGTATGAGGATAACGCCCCAAACCAACCATATCCCGCACTCTGATCATGCCTGTTGTTTCATTGTGTGTAAGTACGATGCTAAGAGCCCTGGCCCGGTGCTCATCACTCATTGAAGTAATATCTTCACCTCCCAGCTCAACCTGTCCATCCAGAACAGGCTGAATTCCCGCCAAAGTCCTGATTAACGTAGATTTCCCGGATCCATTTAATCCCAACAACACAATAAATTCTCCCTCTGAAGCATCCAGATTGATGTTTTCCAAAATCTTTTTTGAATGCTTACCCGATTTGTAGCCAATGGAAAGATTTTGTGTTTGTATAACCTTTTTCATCCCAACGACCTTTTTATGTTTCCCCTTTTAATGATCAGCCAAATCACTACGGGGGCGCCAAAAACAGCTGTAACAGCATTAATAGGTAAAACTTCATCACTTCCGGGCAACTGTGAAATAATATCACAAAAAAGAAGTGCTATGGCACCCAGTAAAAGACTCATAGGAAGTATCCTCTTGTGATCGGAAGTCATAAAAAGCATCCTGGCAAAGTGAGGAACTGCTATACCAATAAAGGCTATGGGTCCGCAAAATGCCGTAATTGCCCCGGCCATAATACAGGTAGCAATAATTATCCACAACCGCGAAGAGAATATATTTACCCCCAATGATCTGGAATACTCCTCCCCCAAAAGCATTGCATTTAGCGATTTTATTCGCATCGTGGCAATCAAAATCCCCGCAATGACCATGGGAGCTAAAATTGCTAGTTTCTCATAAGTTACCCCACCAAGGCTTCCGAATGTCCACAACAAATAAACTTGTATGTCTTCGGCTTTGCTGAAATATTGCAATACTGCAACAATTCCGCCCGTAGCACTACCTAACATCAATCCAAAAATAAGCAAGGTCATGCTGTCTTTCACCCTGATACTCACTATCAATACTACCATAAAAACAGTCAACGAGCCTAAGGTGGCTGAAAACACCGTAAACCAGGAG
>JAOUKG010000204.1 GCA_029882725.1 Cyclobacteriaceae bacterium | reverse complement strand
ATTTATCAATATCAGGCACACTTTCAGTCCCAAATTCAGCTAATAAATCTTTAATCATGGGATTTAAACTAAAATGTAAAGTATCATTATTTGATTCAATAGTTAATTCACTATTCTCTTTAACATTATATTTTAGGACGTATTGCAAACTATCAACTATAAAATCTCTATCATACGATCCTCCATCGTAGTTATAGGTATCAAACTCTAAATAATAATCATAATTACTCACTGAAATTAAGTCTTCCTCGATGGAAGAATAATGAAAATCATTCTCATTATTTGAATAATACTTATATTGATACTCCAACCCACAAGACTCCATATAAATACGAGCTTCATTGGAATACCCATTACTATCAAGCGATATTTCAATGAAGGAATCAATATTCTGTTTAAACCATGGTCTGATACTCGAAAATCCGTGGTGATCATCCAGATAATCCAGAATAGATTTAACTTCATTATGAATAGAGTCATTCAACAACGATTCATTCGTGTTCTCATTCTTTGAATAAAATCGGGGCAAACTGTCGGTTTCCCAAATAACTTCATTATTTATAACCCCATTTGTCAATATTGAACTCTCTTCCAATATTTTTTTCAATCTATTAACCTGACTTCGCTCACTTACAGAAAACATACTCCAAGGACCAAACGACATGAGTAACAAAATAACAACCAACGAAATCGGTATGAATTTTATATTTGTTTTTCTGATAGAGAAGTAAATGGAAACAATGGATAACCAAACACCTAATAAAACAATGACATATCGATTAATAGTGACTCCATAATCATCAATTCTCAACCAAATGGCTATAAATAGTATAATAATGAGAGGAAACAATGTATAATAATAGATATCCGTGAATTTTTTTATCCATGAATTTTCTTTTAAGTTCCCATAAGGATAAAGCAAAAGAACCGTGAGAATGCCCAAAACAGACACACAAGAAATCAAATAGGAAACAATACCCTTAGGCCAATCCCAATTCAATAAAATTTTGCCTGCATAAGCATAAAGAATAACCAAATAAAGAATAAGTAAGGGCAATAAAATATATTGCGTAAATATTTTAAGTCCTTTTGGGTATTCATTGATAGAATCAAGTTCATCCAACTCATCAGGAATACCGGAGACAAAAAACCAAGTATTGAAAAACCCAATAATGACTATAAACATTTCAAAATAAAGTTCCTCATGAATATTTACATCAAATAAAAATTCAATTGCAGTTAAAGCCAGCGCTAAACCAACAAATAAAAACCCCGAATAGAGTACTGAAGCTAAAAACCTGATAAAAAGTACTTTATTGTAATTCCAAAAACCGTTGAGTTCCCTCTTTCTTAAATAGGGTACGAAGGAAACCAATAGATGGGCAATTATATTGAATATTGCATACCTGATGTAGGGCACGGACGTATTGTGTGTTGTGTAAGAATCAGGAAGGGTAAAATAGATTAATAATAAAATGAATGTAGCACCAAGTTGAATTAACAATTTCCCTTTTAAGTGTAGCTTTTCTTTGGCTATAAATATATAAACACCAAAAAACAGAGGAATACCCAGTGCAGTTGTCAACAAAACATTTACATAGGGGAGAAAATCGTTGATCTCTTCGCCATATTCAACTAAATAAATCCCTAGACAAACAGAAATGAAAGCCGACAAAATAGTCAAAGGAAAGCGAAAAAAAGACTCTTTCGATTTGCCAACAAGATATTGTAACGAAAGTAATTTCATTTGGGAAGGTTTGAAAAAAAGATGTAATACTAATTTACGTAAATTTAGTTTATTAAAGCCTAATATTGAATCCTTATGAATTTTCACTCCGGGTTGGAGCGCACCCTGCTATTATTTCCAAAAATATGTGGTTTCCAAAAAGATTATACAGTTAAATAAAAAAAGCACTTCACAAAGCCCGGGACATAAGTAATTATACAACCAACAACCACTACTTAAGGAGTACACCGGAAAAAATGCTTTGTGAGCGCTTTTCTTAACTTAATAATTTAAATCAGTCTACATTATCATACAGAAACCTGTTGTTTCCTAAAATCTGATTTTCTTCATTCAATTTATACTTTGAGATATTGGGTTCAGAGCTGTGAGGAACATTATCCAATCTTACCGACTTTCTTAAATAAGCAGGCACATCCAATTTTTCCTTAAAGTTCCGGGGATCTATACTTTCCACTCTTCCACCCTTTATTTTTTCTGTTCGTTCTTTGGCTTGTCTTTCCAGGCGTTCTTTGGTATCCATATATCCCATTAAACCCGAATCGTCAATTGTCTGATCAGTTGTTTCATCGTCATTAACAAACTCATAATCATCTTCTCTTTTGAATAACAAGTCATCGTCGTCATTGATATCAAAATGATTATCTGCTACTTCAAAGTGATCATCATTATAAGATTCGCCCCATGAAATTCGTTGTTCTCGTTCTTCCTCAAAGCCTTCACTTTTAAGGTTATCCTCCTCAGAAGAAAGTGTAGTTAATTTTATCCCATCTGAGTCTGTATTATTAACAGAATTATCCATTTCAAAAAGACCATATTGAGAAGGCTTCTCAAGATCAAATACTTTAGGCTCATCTGTTATCAATAAATCACCTCTTTGTTTTTCTCCTTTAACTGACTCAAATCCTGTGGCAATAACAGTAACTCTAATTTTATCTTCCAGTTCCGGATCTACACCGTGACCAAAAATAACTTCAGCATGATCTCCGGCTTGTTCCTGAATATATTCAGTGATTTCGGTGAGTTCATCCATCTGTAATTCAGCTTTGTCACCAGAAATTATGGAAAGTAATATATTTTGGGCTCCCATAATGTCTTTACTATCCAATAAAGGAGATGCTAGTGCTTCTTCAGCTGCACGCCTTGCCCTGTTTTCTCCTGCCGTTTCAGCAGAACCCATCACCGCAGCCCCTGCATTTTTCATTACTGTTCTTACATCTTGAAAATCGACGTTTACATAACCTGCAACAGTAATTATCTCTGCAATCCCTTTTGCCGCAGTAGTCAAAATATTATCAGCTTGGGCAAAAGCATTATTTATAGTGAGATTTCCGTAAATCTCACGAAGTTTATCATTCAAAATAACTAAAACAGTATCACAATTGGCACGTAATTCATCGATACCTTGCTGTGCCTGGCTCATTTTCTTTTTTCCTTCGAACGAAAATGGGGCTGTAACAATTCCTACAGTAAGAATGTCCATGTCGCGGGCTATTTTAGCTATAACCGGAGCAGCACCTGTTCCGGTACCACCTCCCATTCCCGCAGTAATAAATACCATACGAGTATCATCACTAAGTATATCACGAATCTCTTCACGGGTTTCAATAGCCGCATTTTTTCCAACTTCAGGATTGGCGCCGGCCCCCAGTCCCTGGGTTAAATTCATACCCAACTGTAACCTGTTAGGCACAACAGAAGATTTCATCGCCTGGGAATCAGTATTGCAGACATAAAATTCCACATCTTTAATTCCCTGATTAAACATGTGATTCACGGCATTGCTACCACCTCCACCAACACCTATTACCTTAATTATGGACTTGTTGTGGCGTGGAATGTCAAATTTGTAAGTTTCCATCTTTATATAATTTTGTTGGTTGATCAATATTCGTTTTTACCTTCCAGATCATCTGTAAGCAGATTTCTGGTTTTATTTAGAATCATAGAAAAAATACGTTCTTTATGTGGTTTTTTCTTCTCCAGAACCATATTTCTACTTTCCCTGTATCGGTCGTCACGTTCATCAAGAGCCTTAAACCCGGATAACACCAATCCAACCGAAGTTGCAAACATTGGACTCTTCACAGATTCCACCTTGCTTTTACCCAAGTGCTCATTTGGAGTACCAATTCGGGTATCCATACCTGTCATATATTCAACAAGCTGTCTTAAATTGGTCATTAAAGCACCACCACCAGTCAATACAATTCCTCCTGCAAGTTTCCCTTGATAACCAGAAGCAATAATCTCTGTATGCACCAATTCCACAATCTCTTCCATTCTGGCTTGAATGATATGTGCCAGATTTTTTACAGAGATTTCCTTTGGCGACCTGTTTCTAATGCCTGGGATACTCACAATTTCATTAGGGCTAGCCTCCTCAGCAATAGCTTTACCAAATCTGGTTTTTAAAAGCTCGGCCTGATGTTGCATCACCATACATCCTTGTTTAATATCTGCGGTAATAATATTTCCACCGAAAGGTATTACTGCAGTATGTCTAATAATATTTTCATGGAAAATAGCAATATCTGTAGTTCCACCACCTATGTCTACAAGACATACTCCTGCTTCTTTTTCCTCATCACTCAAAACAGCTAAACTCGAAGCTAATGGCTCCAAAATCAAATGTTCAATCTCCAAACCAGCCCTCTTTACACACTTATTGATGTTGTTAATGGCATTGGTTTGCGCTGTGATGATATGAAAATCAGCTTCCAATTTCACACCCGACATACCAACGGGATCTTTAATCCCCAATTCATAATCCACAATATAATCCTGGGGCATTACATGGATAATTTGCGAACCTGGAGGAGTCACTATCCTGTGCATGTCATTGGTAAGCCTGTTTACATCTTCTATGGTTATCTCATCGTTTACTCTTTCCCTTGTAATACTTCCATGGTGTATTGAACTTTTGATGTGCTGCCCGGCAATACCCACATTTACTACCTTTATATCTATTTCTGAAGACTCTTCAGCCTCCTTTACGGCTTTTTCAATAGCATGAACGGTTTTATCTATATTGGTAACAATGCCTCTGATTACCCCGTCAGAATCAGCTTTACCCATACCTAGCACTTCGAGCTTGCCATACTCATTTTTCCTGCCGACAATCGCACATATTTTTGTGGTGCCAATGTCAAGTCCTACAATTATTTTATTATTCTCCATGGTTGTATAATTATTGTGGTTGTTATTCTGCTA
Organism: Cyclobacteriaceae bacterium; assembly: GCA_029882725.1. GTDB lineage: Bacteria > Bacteroidota > Bacteroidia > Cytophagales > Cyclobacteriaceae > JAHEMU01. Next base: position 933 of record JAOUKG010000204.1, on the reverse strand, counting down.
TAATTTGGTCTTTAAATTCCAGGTTAACCCTTTCATAGGTGTTCCACCCCTTTGTGGGTAGAACTGTATTATAAAAGATCTTCAACTTTTTAAATTTATCCTGAACATTTTCGGGTAAACCAAATTCAATTTTCTGCTTCGTTACCTGGGGTAAAATTTCAATTTTCCCGTTTCTAAGAATATTCAGGTCGGCCACCTGCGCTCTCCAAAACTCATTTTTATCAATGAAATTGATCATTTCCAGCAAGTCTGCTCCATATTCTTCTATAAAAAATTCGGGTTTCACCATTTGATTCGACATACTCCCATAAATAAGCATTACCCGGGAAACAAACTTTTCGGATACAGGCATAATTTCACCTTTGGCCGTGATATAGGCATCGGGCCCTGAGGTTCGTAGAATCCTGGCGATAGGTCTTCTTAATTCAACAGTAACTAACAAGTTCCCTTCCAGATCTTTGAATATTTCACCTGTTTCTATGTAAGGGTTTTCCTCAAGTTCAGTTTCCAGACTTTTTAAATCCAAATTATCCAGAGATTGACCCAAAACATTTCTTTCGCCTTGAGCTAAAATAATGTTGGTCACATCATCAATTCCCAGAAAATGATTATCTATATCATTCTGAATATCTACTTTGATGGATTTACAAATGATTCCCGATTGTGAAACCTCGGTAAAACCAATCAATCCTGTAACCAGAACAACCAGTAACAGGGTGCGGACTTTCCAATTAAAAAATTTAAATATTCTTCTCATAGCTCCACTTGTTTTGTAACGGTTTTACTAATTTGTCAATATCACCAGCTCCAATAGTTGCCACTACAGCTCCTTGTGCGGGTTGGAATTCATTAAGTATAAATTCCTTACTAACAAGTTGTTTGTTTTTTGATTTTATAAGGGAAAGAAGCATTTCTGAATTAATCCCTTCAATT
>JAOUKG010000203.1 GCA_029882725.1 Cyclobacteriaceae bacterium | reverse complement strand
TGTACTTACGAATTAGATTCCGGAAGGTTTCTATTTTTTGATAAGTTTACCATTATCATATTCATATTCAATGGTTAAATTGCCTTCCTGATCGTACCAACGGGCAATTCCGTTGAGTACGCCGTTCGTGTAATTACTTTGTTCCATCATTTTACCGTTGTCATAATACTTTTTTACAATCCCTTCCAACTTACCATTAACGTATGATTTTTCCTCTGATTTTTTTGCGCGATTGTACAAAACGTTTAAGCCATTTTTTAAGTCATTATGATAGTAAGCTCTTTCAGTTATTTGGCCTGAATTATCTGCAATAATCATCAATCCTTCTTTCACGCCTTGTTCATAATTTGTAATGCTATTTATTGCACCACCCTGACTGTAAATTGTCCAATTTCCTTGTCTTAATCCGTTTAAATAGTCCCCTTGTTCTACAGGATCGCCCTGAGCATTTTTAAGGGTTACTTTGATACGATTGGGATTATCGGAATAGGGTTCTTGAATTGCTCCTGCCGGTATTCCACTTAGATCGGCGGGTTTAGCCGGAGCAGAAGAATTATTCGAATCGTTACAACTAACCAACAACGAAAAAAAGGCCATCAATATCAATGTAAATCTCATCTTATTATGTTTTTTTATTAAATTTTTGGTTCAAATTTACATTTGTAGGGAAAAAAAGCAAGAATTGAAACGACTAATTTGTTACCACAAACTTTTTTACCTCATAACTGTACTCATCATAGTATATTCTTGCAATATATACACCTGCGGCTAAATCCTGGGTCATAAAGTGAAAATCTTCTTCACTTCTGATTTTAATTGCAGGGCTCATTTTTTGTCCTTTTATTGAAAAAATCTGAACTATTATTTTTCTGTTGGAATCAAATTTTATGAATTCGCCTTTTTGTTGTGGTATGGGGTTAACGGAATAGTGCTCAATTTCCTTAAATTGAATTGCATTCCGGTTTCTTAAAAAGTGCAAACCCCCTTCTTCTGTTCCTACTGCAATTCCAGGCAAATCTTCATTGTATAAATTAACTACCGAGAGCCTATTAATTGAACCCAAAATGTTTTCAGAAATGTAGGATTCATCTCTGTAGTATAATAGAAAATTTTCAGGAACGGGAGGGTTGTTTAAAAACCTTTCAAATTCCCTGAAAAGGAAAATAGACCCATTATTACCGCTTACTAAAAGATCTTTTTCACCCGTATTGTCAATATCAGAAATTTCTACAGAAGGTGCGCCCAAAACCGATCCTATTCCAAAATTAAAAAAATTGTTTTCGGAAAACTCAAAGTCCTGAAGGTTTCTGAATCCTTTGTTTTCATAAAGTTCCAGATTGCCTTCTGTATGTCCGAAAAGAAGGTCAAGGTCCTCGTCATTATCTATATCATAAAAATAAAATGTGTCATCTATATCTAAATAAAACTCCAATGAGTTCAAATTATCCATAGTGATATTGAAGTTAAAAAAGGAAGGATTGAGTATATAGTATACTATGGCATATCCTTGATTTTCATAATTGGCAGTAAAAATAAGGTCCATGTTTTTATTATTATCGATATCTGCCAGTTGGGGTTTTATATTAAAAAAGAGTCGGGAGGAAAGGTTTAAAAAGTCATTGTTTACAAGCTGAAAAATGGGCTCAAGTGAAGTTCCAACATTTTCATATAAATACAAGCTGGATGAACGACCCGAAAAATCGACATCGGTTTGACGACCCACTATCATGTCATAGTCTCCGTCGTTGTCCATATCTTCAAAAATTGGGCTGTTATTTTCACCAACATCAATCATTTGGTTATGCAAGTAATTTTTTTGCACATATTGGAATTGAGGTGAAGAAGTACTACCCTGATTTTTATAAAACAGAATGTTGTTTTTAAAATTCATGTAGTATGAAGAATTGGATTTAGTATTTGTTGTTACCAGCAGATCTTTTTTCCCATCATGATCTATGTCTTCATAAAAAGGGGTAGGGTAAAGAAATAGTCCTGCAGCAATACCAGATAGAGGAAAATCAGAGGGGTTTCTTAAAATTGCATTTGTACTGTTTCCTGTATTTTCCAGGTATTCCAGATAATAACAGGTTTCTTCACCTATAAGCAAATCTTTATCGCCATCGCCATCTGCATCTAAAGTGAGGAGTGCCCTGCCGTTGGTGTGTTCCACTTTGCCTCCAATAAGCACAGCACAAGCCACATCAAAAGAAAACACGCCACAACCACATTCTTCTACATCGCCCCAACGGTCGGATACCTTGGAAAAAATGAGGGTATCCTGTGTCGTCGATATATTTTTGTTGTACTCGAGGGTGCTACTTAAATACCCAAAGTTTATAATATCGAGCATACCATCTCCATCTATATCGTCTATTGCCGGCAGATCGTCTTGACTCAGGTAAATATTAATACTTCCACTGATACCACTGGTTTCCAGGGCATTACTCTGGTTGAAGGGTCGCCATAACAAATCTGCTCCTGTGCTTATATTTACGAATACCTGAATACCAAGAGGATGACTTGTAAAAAGATCTTTTTTCCCATCGCCGTTAAAATCTCTCAGCAATAGCCAATTAGATACTTCAGGAAATTTTAACTTTATGTCAGGTCGATAAATCCAGGTAGTCCCTGAGGCTTGAAAAGGTTTGATGTCGCCTGTTGTTCTTTCATAGATAATGAGATCTTCAATGCCATCGTTGTTGAAGTCCATCATGTTGATTTGCGCAGAATTTATCCCTCCTGCCAGGGCCATAGGTAATTCTGTTGAGTTATTTATTACTTTAAGCGATTCCTGAATATTAAAATCCATTTGTCCATACGCATAGAAAACGTTGAAGTACAGAAAGAAGATTTTAAAGAAGGGATGTTTCATTATATAATTATACAGACATTAAAAATAGGAAAAAGGTTTGGATTAAAAATATTAAATTGTAGTAGGGGCAGGCCTCGCGCCTGCCCGTTACCATAACGACTGACCGTTACCATAACGCCTGCCCGTTACCATAACGCCTGCCCGTTACCATAACGCCTGCCCGTTACCATAACGCCTGCCCGTTACCATAACGCCTGCCCGCCTCGTCTGCCATTGCCGCCCCTGCCTAACCAAATATCTATCAAATTCTGGTTAGACTGTAGAGAATTATTATATTACCCCCTAATTTAAATAACTTGAAACATAATAAAAGAACTTAAACCGTTTTAGGGTCTATACTTACCTTCGGTATAACGATTTTAATATCATATCATGAACACACCCCCTCAACATCCCTTAACCCGACTCGGAACCCGGGTCATCATCATATTAGCACTATTCACCTTTTTTAGTTGTGGAAACCAAAACCACAATAAAAGTGGAAATGAAAAGAAATTACCTCGCATTGCCATTGCAGGTTTGGCAATTGAATCGAGTACATTCTCCCCTGCACTGACGCATGAAGAGGCCTTTCATGCCGGAGTAGGAAATGAAATTCTATCGAACTATCCTTTTTTATCGCCCGATTCATTAGACCGAAACAGGGCAGAATGGATTCCAACAATACAGGGTCATGCTTTGCCCGGGGGTAGAGTTACCAGTGAAGCGTATGAAACGCTTGTTTCCAAAACGTTAACTATGCTTCGTGAAAATGGTCCTTATGACGGCCTGTTTTTTGATATTCACGGAGCGATGAGTGTGGAGGGTTTGGATGATCCTGAAGGTGATTTTATCCTAAGGATTCGAGAGGTAGTGGGAAAGGAAACCATCATTTCAACATCCATGGATTTACATGGTAATGTTTCCTGGAGGTTGGCAGAAAACACGGATTTGATTACTTGTTATCGCATGGCTCCGCACGAGGATGCCATGGAATCGAAAAAGCGGGCAGTAGAAAATTTATTGGAAAGATTGGAAACCGGAAAGGGAAAACCTGTTTATAAGGCATGGATTGCAGTGCCTGTTTTGTTGCCGGGTGAAAAAACAAGCACAAGAATTGAACCCGGAAAGAGTTTGTATGCAAAGGTGGCTCCTGCTTCAGTTCAACCGGGTATTGTTGACGCTGCAATATGGATAGGCTATGCCTGGGCCGATGAACCACGCAATCATGCTGTAGTAATGGTAACAGGAGATGATAAGGAGAAGGTAGTTAGTACGGCCGAAAATTTGGCCAATAGCTTTTGGGCTGTGAGGTCGGAGTTTGAATTTGTTGCTCCAACCGCTACATTGAAGGAAAGCCTGGATATGGCCATTGCCAGTGAAAAACATCCATTTATGATTAGCGATATGGGAGATAACCCCACTGCAGGAGGTGCAGGCGATGTTACCTGGACATTAAATGAAATTCTTGCACGATCTGAGTTTCAGACAGAAGATGGTCCTTCTTTAATTTATGCCTCGATTCCGGGACCTGAGTTGGTTGAAAAAGCTATGGAAGCGGGAATAGGTGGAACAGTTGATGGATATGCCGGAGCGGCTATAGACAATCGGTTTGCCCCCCCAATAAGACTTACAGGTACTGTAGAAGCAATTGAGCAGGGCGACTTGCATGCTGAAACGGAAGTGGTAGTGAAAGTGGGAAGTGTAAAAGTTATTGTCACTAAAAAGCGCAAGCCCTATCATCATGAAAAAGATTTTACCCGTTTGGGTCTGGACCCCCGAAGCACCGATATCGTGGTTGTAAAAATAGGATATTTAGTGCCTGAACTTTATGATATGCGGGCCGATTGGATAATGGCCTTAACACCTGGTGGAGTAGATCAGGATCTCGAACGGTTGGGATATAAGAGAATTATCCGCCCCATGTTTCCCTTGGATCAAGACATGGAAGATCCCGATTTGACGGCGAAATTAGTACCTGTAATAAAGTAGGGGTGTAAAACCCTACGCTCCTATACATCCCCAATCATATCCATAGCCCGTTCCGCAATAGCGGTAATGGTTAATGATGGATTTACACCGGGATTGGCAGATATCATCGATCCGTCTATTACGTACAGGTTTTCATAGCCGAATATTTTGTTGTTTTTATCGATAACACCCTCTTTTTCATTTCTCCCCATTACGGCTCCTCCCAGAATATGTGCTGTAGAAGGAATACCTGCCAACGATTCAAGTGAAAAAGTAGTAGGCTTTCCATTCACTATGTTGGAAAAACCCTTGGTGAGTTCTTCCGATTCGGGAATATCCGAGCTCGGTGCCTTGCCCCTGCCTACGCTTGACCTCATACCTCCAAAAAGGCCCCTTTTAAAATGAAGTGTGCTGTCTATGGTTTGCATGAAAAGCAAAACCACCGTGCTTTTAGACCAACTGTTGATCCAATATGCCTTGAAATAGCTAACAGGAAAACGAAACATTTGTCGTAGCATAAAGTATATACGAGGGAAAAAGGAAGTTCCTTTTGAATGGGGAAGATGTAGTAATTTCCAGAAGTCAGAGCCTTCAGAATACCTGCACACTTCGAGGTGGGTATTATCATCTGTGTGTAAAATACTTCCTATGGCTAATCCTTTAGAAACATCTATGTTTTTATCCATGCTGGAAACGCTCACTAATGTTTCGTTGTTTGTGCGAACATCTTGCCCTACTTTAGGAGAAAGTAGAGGGAGAGAACCCTTCCTTTTTAATTTTAACAGAAGTTTTACGGTGCCAAGAACCCCTCCGGAGAAAATAACACCTTTAGAGGTAAAGGCTGTTTTGGATTTAAAGAAAGAAGTACTGCTTTTGAGTTCCACCCGATATCCATCGGAAGTATTTTCGGTATTAAGGGGAATAACATTAACAACCTCTTGTTCGGCTAAAATTTCTACACCTAATTTTTGAGCGAGATACAAGTAATTTTTATCGAGCGTGTTTTTGGCATTGTGGCGGCAACCCGTCATACATCCACCACAAAAAATACATCCCGCTCTCTTTGGCCCATTGCCTTCA
>JAOUKG010000202.1 GCA_029882725.1 Cyclobacteriaceae bacterium | reverse complement strand
ATGAAAAACTAAGTGATATTGAAAAAGCAAAAGAATACTACAAGAAAATCATTGACAATCATAAAGGCTCTGATCTTTATCAGGATGCACAAAAGCATTTTGCCAGATTAGGTGGAATTGAATCGTAGTTATGGCAGGGTACGAAAACCGTCCGGGTCCCAGAGGAATGGTAGAGGGTATCTCTGAGGTAAAGATTGGAATTGTGGTATCGGAATGGAATTCACAAATTACAGATGCTTTATTCTCCGGTGCCTACCAAACTCTTTTGAAACAGGGTATTAAAAAAGAGAATATTATTAAATCTAAAGTGCCCGGGAGTTTTGAGCTTACAATGGGAGCTCAATGGCTTTCTGAAAAAGAAGAACTAGATGGTGTTATAACTTTGGGTTGTGTAATACAAGGAGAAACACCACACTTTGATTTCATTTGCAGTGCTGTGGCACATGGAATAACCAATGTCTCCCTAAAATACAATAAACCTGTAATTTTCGGAGTGCTTACCACAAACACTATGCAGCAAGCACTTGATCGAGCCGGTGGTAAATACGGTAATAAAGGTGAAGAAGCTGCCGATACATTGGTAAAAATGATACTATTAAAAAAATAAAAAAAGAGGGTGTATACCCTCTTTTTTTATTTTAAATCAAATCCAATTTAAATGAGGTTCAATAGCCTTTAGTTCGGACTTGCTGAAAAATTTAGCAGACCAAATTGATCATTTTAACCCAGAAGAATTAGAACAAATCAGGACTCCAACAAACTTCATTTTGGAGCGTGAAATCACTACCATTTCTATTAAATGAGTTTAACTTAAGTTTAACTCATTCTCAGTGATATCAGAATTCTATTTCACAAACTCCTAAACCATATTCAGGAACTATTGTTATATTAGTGATACAAGAAACTGGCAGAGAATTTGATCAATAAATATTATGAATAGAACCATATTGACATTATTGTTTTGGATAATAGCTTATACCTCTTTCTCACAGAACAAGGTTTGCATTAATGATGAGGAAAAGGAATTATATAACTTGATTATGGATTACAGAATGGAAAAGGGATTAGAGTCAATTCCATTATCGGCATCCCTTACATTTGTTGCACAAACTCATAGCGAAGACCTTTTTAAAAACTTTAATCTTACAGATTCAGAGAACTGTAATGCACATAGTTGGTCGGATAATGGGGAATGGACGTCTTGTTGTTATACCGCAGACCACAAACAAGCTGGATGTATGTGGTCTAAACCCAGGGAACTTGCAGGATATAACTCTGAGGGGTTTGAAATTGCTTATTATTTTTCCTCCGGCGCAAAAGCTTCCCAAAGTCTGAAAGGTTGGAAAGCCAGCGAGGCACACAATGAATTACTGACAAATCAAGGAATTTGGGGTGACATGAAATGGGAGGCCATTGGTATTGGAATTCATGAAAACTATGCTACCGTATGGTTTGGAGTATTGAAGGATGAAAAAGGAGAACCTCAAGGTTGTAAATAAACAATATTAATATAGAAACACCGTGCATGGTGTATTTACATTAATATTGTTCATCCTCGGAGGGAAATTCACGACTTTTTACATCTTCAACATAATTACTAACGGCATCACTAATAATAGTATGCAAATCTGCATATCTTCTCAGAAAACGAGGTTTGAAATCTTTAGTAATTCCTAGCATATCTTGCATAACTAGAACTTGCCCATCCACATATTTCCCAGCTCCAATTCCAATAACCGGAATACTCACCTCTTCAGCTACTCTTTTAGCTAATTGTGCCGGTATTTTTTCAACAACAATTCCAAAACACCCACATTCTTCCAGAATTTTAGCATCAGAAATAAGCTTTTCAGCCTCTTCCTCTTCTTTCGCACGAACTGTGTAGGTCCCAAATTTAAAAATAGATTGGGGTGTAAGGCCAAGATGCCCCATAACGGGAACCCCTGCACTTAGAATTCTTACAATAGATTCTTTTATTTCAGCCCCTCCTTCCATTTTTACTGCATGAGCACCAGATTCTTTCATGATACGAATCGCAGAGCGCAATGCTTCACTACTGTTTCCCTGATAATATCCAAATGGAATATCGACCACTACAAAAGCCCTTTTTACAGCTCTTATCACTGAGCTTGCGTGGTATATCATTTGATCCAGCGTAATTGGCAGAGTTGTTTCATGACCGGCCATTACATTGGATGCAGAATCCCCTACCAAAAGAACGTCAATTCCAGCACCATCAAGAATTCTTGCCATGCTAAAATCGTATGCTGTAAGCATTGAGATTTTTTCACCTCGCTCTTTCATTGCCTGAAGCTGATGCGTGGTAATTCTTTTTATATCAGGTTGTTGTGCCTTACTCATAATCAAATAAGATATACTTCTTTTTCTTCATTCAGGGAAACGATGACATGATCGTTTAAGGTGGTGGATAACGACAAACCCTTAAAATTTGATTTTACAGGGAATTTAATATGACTTCTATCCACCAAAACTGCAATTTCAATTTTTTTAACTTTCATATCGAGGAAAGGACGAAGGCTATAGATAAGAGTGCGGCCAGTATTTAATACATCATCAACCACAATTACACTTTTGCCTATTACTTCCTCTTTTTTTCCAGACAATTCCACTTTGCTTAAATGTGGTTTATTTTTATCAAGATTTATTTCCATCAAATCGGCTTGAATAGAGGAAATTGCCATCAATTGATTAGCTAAAAGACCCGCCAATATGTAACCCTGCCCATTTATGCCAGCGATTACCAATGCCTGCTCTTTAAAATTTGACTCGTAAATTTCATAAGCCATCCGGCTAATCTTACGGTCTATTTCTTTTGAATTTAATATGATTTCTTTTACTGTTTCCATTACGGTTCAGTTTTGCCCAAATGTACAAAAAAGTTTGGAGTTGTGTGTTTAGGTAATTTATAATTTATAGTTGATAATTGATAATTATGAAAAAAACAAAGGTACTACCTAGCTCATTTTACGAAACGGCTACCCCAGAAAGGTTACGTGATAGGGTTTCACTTCAATAATTACAATAACATATATATTACATTATATATTAAATATCTATTTATAAATATATTTGGTCTCTCAAAAAAACAGTTACAGAAAGGCATGCAAAACATTTCAGAATAATGAGTGTTCTGTAAAATTGTTGTCTTGTAAACCAGAAATCTACTTCAAAATTCCATTTAATTATCTATAGACACGCTCTGTTTAAAAGAGCTATAATATTAATAATAGTAGTATGGAGCAACAAGTTAAAACAAGTGATGTAGAGGCAGTATCAATGAGTTTCGGCAGAGCATGCATAAAAGGAGACATCATCGGAAGGTTTTATGAAATTTTTCTCGAGAGTCACCCTGCGGTAAAACCTATGTTCAAAAACACTGATTTTGATAAACAAAAAGGACTACTGAAACACGGGGTTAATTTGATTATTCTTTACGCCAAAGGAAGTTCTTCGGGAGTGAATGGACTTACGAGAATTCGGGATACTCATAAAAAATCGAAAATGAATATCGATCCCAGGTTTTATAGCTATTGGAAGAAAAGTTTTATAAAGGCAATAAAAGAATATGATTCAATGTTTACTCCTGAATTGGAGCAGGCCTGGACTAATGTAATTGAAAAGGGAATTGAGTATATTTCTTCAGGGTATTTTGATAATTGATAATTGATAATTGATAATTGATTGTTTAGTTATCTATTATCAATTATTCATTTTTTTTTAAATTGTTAATTGTTAATTGTTAATTGTTAATTGTTAATTGTTAATTATCAATTATCAATTATTTAAAGGTGGCTTACCAAAATTCTAAATAACTTACTGGCATCACCACTTGTAACTTTAAGAAAATACACTCCATTTGCTAAAGATTCTACAGGAAACTCCAGAACATTTTCGCCGTAAGGCAGGTTTTTTGTTGAAAAATCATAGATGAGTTGCCCCGTTGTGCTGATCATTTGAATAGATACCGGGGCGCTGTCGGAATGAATTACTTGTAATGACAGCATCTTATCGACCGGATTGGGATAAGGGGTGGGTATTATATTTTCTTTTTTAACCGGAAAACAGAATCTGTTATTTTCCAGATTGACATCTGCCCATGTAGAAACGAGATCAACCGCTTCCAGGCAAACATATTCAAGGTTTCCCGGATTGGAAATGGTATTGGGCAAATCCAGTATTGTTGAATTTTGCCCTGTTCCATTGGCGTAAAGTAAAACCGGTAGATTTTGGGCCGTTTCTACTGTACTTCCCCAAAATGTAGATACCTGAACGTCTTCAATTCGAGTGTTTCCCAAATTGACTAACTTCAAATACACTACATCATTTGAAATAAATGCTGTATCTATAGCCAAATCGAGTAATGGGTTTACTGCCTGAACTATTAGGCCCGCACTGCTAATACAGCCATTTTGATCTATTCCTGTAACTTGGACATTGTAGTTTCCATCCTGCAAAAAAGTGTATTGAGGAGAAATTTCGGAAGAAACCTGAGAGGGTTCAAATTCCCATTCTACTGCAGTTATTCCTTGATTATCCAATGTGAAATCTACAATAAGTGGAGCTGCCCCCATATCCGGGAAGGCCATGGGTTTGATTTGTTCCGGACTAAAAAAAGTAACAATATCCGTTTGAGAATATGTACAACCATTGTCCGTTGTGACCATATTTGTTCTACCATATTGTCCGGAATTAAGAATTGTAAGCTGCGGATTGGATTTATTGGCAATAATATTGCCCATTTTTAATTCCCAGTCAATACCCACATCCCCTTTGTAATCGGTTTGATCGGTAACTGATAAAGGGGTTGCTGTACAAAACGATTCAGGGCTTATCTGAATATTGGGGGCACTATACACGGAAAGATCCCGGAAGAAAGTTGCCGCGCACAGGTTGGAAGCCGTAGCCGTGAGGGACACCGAATAAAGACCCGCTTTTGTAAATTGATATGTGGGGTTGGTTTGCAGGGAGGATTTATTATCGTACTGCCAGTAATAGGTATTTATATTTTCTCCGGAAGGGGCGGTTACATTGGCCACAAAATTAGTGGTTTGATTAAGGCAGAGGTCATCGTAGCTAAAATTCACTATTGGAGCTTCTTTTACGGTAACTACCTGTTCAAGGCTGTCTTTACAACCAAATTCTGATGCCACAACAAGTCTGACATTGTAGCCGTAGGTGTTGGTAAATGTGTAGCTAAAATTTTGCAGATCAGATAAAGTGGTATTTGATGCTACATCGAGCCATTTCCATGTGCTGAGATTTGCATTTTGCACCTGACTGAGGTCTGTAAACTGCGTTGGAGTCCCTTCGCAAGCAACATCGAAATTAAAATTGGGAGTAGGCAGATCGTGAACAATCACTTCCTGATTTTGGAAAGTGACACATCCCTGATCGTTGGTGGTTTCGAGGCTTACGAAGTAGGTTCCTGGTTGGGCATAGGTATGGTTAACATTTTGCAGGGCAGAGAAATTGCCATCGCCAAGATCCCATTGATAGCCCGTTATACCGGTTCCGGTAGTGAGGTTGGTGAATGGAGTTTGGAGGTTCAGGCAAATGTTGGGAGCCTGAAATGATGTGTTTGCCCCTTCTGCAACTGTAATCTGTGACGAGGTGCTGGTAATGCAACCGGGAATGGAAGCTTCGAGGGTAATATCTTTTATGCCTGGGGAAGGAAAGTTTATTACTTCCTGAAAATTGGCAGAGGTAATTTCATTATTAAAGTTCCAGTTATATGAAACAGGAGCCTGGGGATCTACAGTGGTGTTATTCGCAAAAAATAAGGGGGAGTTGGAGCATAAATTTGATGCGGGCAAACCCATACTGGGGATTGGAGCATCAAATACGGAAATGGTATCTCTGACATAGTTTGCACATCCATTATTGGCAACAACATTGAGTTCTACGATATAATTACC